>CAYMRN010000037.1:0-6412 GCA_964392855.1 uncultured Sphaerochaeta sp. | reverse complement strand
GGGAGCCGTCATTGGCAAGCATCATGAACACCTCGCGGCTACCGGGGGCTACGCCCAGGCTTACCGAAGGGTGCACCACCTTGCCATCCAGGAGGTCTGCAACCTTCTTCATATCCACATAGCTGCTGTTCGTGCAGGAGCCGATGAGCACCTGGTCCACCTTCTTGCCGGCAACATCCTTGACCAGAACTATGTTGTCCGGGGAGTGAGGAAGGGCGATCCTAGCCTCAAGGGTAGAGAGGTCGATCTCAAAGAGGTCGTCATAGACAGCCCCCCTATCGGCACTGAGGGGCGTATAGTCACTGCCGCGGTCATGCCCTTCCAGAAAGCGGCGGGTATTCTCATCGGAGGGGAACAGGCTGGTGGTGACACCGGCTTCAGCGCCCATGTTGCAGATGGTGGCACGCTCGGGGACCTCAAGGGTTGCAACGCCTTCCCCGGTATATTCAAATATGGAGTTTACATTGCCCTTGGTCGTGAAGTGCTCCAAGACTGCAAGGATGACATCCTTGGCAGAAACCCAAGGACGGAGTTTTCCTGTGAGCCTGATCTCGACCACCTTGGGGGCGATGAGGTGGAAAGCTCCCCCTGCCATGGCAACAGCAACGTCCAGGCCACCGGAGCCTATCGCTATCATGGCAAGTCCGCCTCCGGTAGGCGTGTGGCTGTCACTGCCTAAAAGCGTGGAACCGGGCTTTCCAAATCGCTCAAGATGCACCTGGTGGCAGATGCCGTTGCCAGGGCGGGAGTAAATGACCCCCTTGCTTGCTGCAACGCTTTGCAGATAGCGATGGTCATCGGCATTTTCAAAGCCGACCTGTATGGTATTGTGGTCCACATAACTGACTGCGAGTTCATTCTTCACCCTTGGAAGGCCCATAGCCTCAAACTGCAGGTACGCCATGGTCCCTGTCGCATCTTGGGTCAGGGTCTGGTCTATGCGGATGCCGATGGGCTCTCCTTTTTTCAAGGAGCCCTCAACCAGGTGAGCTGATAATATTTTTTCGGTAAGTGTCTTGCCCATACATACCTCCTTATTCTCTGTTGTCCGTAGTGTACCCGATAGCAGGAAGAAAGGGAAACCTCTCGCTTCCCCTTAGACGAAAACTGTACGCCTATTGACTGCAAAGGCTACAACAAGCTCAAAAAACACCACCACCAAAGTCCCTATGCCTATGGAGAGCAGCACCAGCGAGAAGGAGAAGGCCTCATAGAGGAAGCCCCCCAGAACCGCTCCGACGATAGTGCCCACCGTAAGCAGCACCTCGTGTATGACCATCCTGGCTGAACGGTTTACGCTTCCACTTGCCCCATGGAACATGCTCTGGGTATAGGCTGTGGCGAAGAGCATGCCGAACAGCAGGAAAAACAGGGCGTAGGCGACCATGCTGGTAAAGCCGGTGGCGACAAGGCAGGAGAGGGCAAACACTGTCTGGACCAAAAAGATATACCGCTTCTTGAAGTGCCAGAATCCAAACTTGCCCAGCAACAGGAAGCTGATGCAGGTAGCCACCCCACGGAAGAGCAGCAGCAAGCCGGTAAAGCTTTCGCTGATCAAAAGCACATCCTGGGCATAGAGGGGGAAGATGGTGAGGATGACACTCATGCCAGTGTAGAGGATTATCACCCCGATCCAGCAGTAAAAGCGTAGCGGTGTGCTCTCATCGGTCTTGTCACTTGCATGGTTCTCCTCTTTTTCACTTTTCAGTGCCCGGATTCCGGGGACCAGTGCACTGCTGGTTGCAATGATCAGAAACACCAGCAGGAACAAGGCGATGGCTACCATAAACGGCAGGATGGTCGAACGTTCGACCAGGAACCCGGCGACAAAGGATGAGAGGGCCAGGCCGCTGGACCAGGAGAAGTTGAAGGCGTTGGAGACATGGCTGAGCTGGGCTCCCTCCTTGCCCCTGGAGAACCACCCTTCGATCTGAGGCCAAAGGAGGCTCATGAATGCACCATAGAAGGCTAGGGATATGTAACTTACCGCCAGGTTGGTCGTAGAGGCAAAGGACCCCACAGAAACAGCCATTCCCAGCAGGGAGACCGAAACAAGGTTACGGGGCTTGAAATGCACAGCATACGGGGCGAGCAGTATGCAGAACATCAGGTAAGAAGAGGTGCTGATGGAGACTGCAATGCCTATCTTGTCGGCACTGAGATGGAAAAACCCACGAAGGTGGTAGACCATGGCGAGGTTGACCATCGCAATGGTGAGCTGGGCAAGAAAGGATGCCACGTTGAGCACCCAAAACTGTATGAAATCGGTCCTTTCCCTGGTAAATTGCATGTCCATCTCCCGTATAGGGGAATGTATAGCAAGTTTAGTCCCTTCAATGCAAGAAGCAATATTGCGTAATTGGCGGATAATGGATACATTTGGCATATGAACAATGACATTCTCCAAAATGCGCCGTTTGTAGCCGCTGCCCTCTCTGTGTTAGTCGCGCAGATGCTCAAACCCTTTGTCAATGCTATCTTTGAGCGCCGGTTCGACTGGAGACTCTTGCATAGCACTGGAGGCATGCCTTCAAGCCACACTGCCGGGGTGATCGCCCTGACCACCAGCATCGCCCTTACCGAGGGGGTCGGCACCGTACATTTCGCCATAGCCGTTACCTTTGCGGCAATCGTCATCCATGATGCCATGGGCATCAGGCGTGCTGCAGGGAAGCAGGCTGCAGTCATCAACGAGTGGAGCCGCCTGCTCAGCGACATACACCGTGAAGGCCCGTTCAACCCGGAAAACCTCAAGACCATGCTCGGGCACTCCTTCAGCCAGGTGTTCTTCGGCACCCTGCTTGGCCTGATAATAGGGCTGAGCACCACCGGCTATATTCTCGGCACATAAAAACAATGTATATTTATTCCTCTATGCTTGACTTATTTTGCATAAGTATGCATTATGCTCCTTACCAATTTAAGGAGCTTACCCTATGAAAAAAATATCAGTCATTGCATTGGCCCTCGTATTTGCCCTCACCCTTCCCCTATTTGCAGGTGGAGCAAAGGAAGAGACAACCCAAGCCTATGTATTCGCATCGGACGCCACCTGGCCTCCCCTAGAGTTTGTGGACAATGGGGTCCTCACAGGCTTTGAAGTTGAGCTGATCCCCCTCATCGGGGAGAAGGCCGGAGCCCCTATGGTCGTAAAGAACATCCCTTGGGACACCATTTTCGCAGGCCTTGCCAACGGTGCCTATGATGGGGTTGCATCAGGGGTCACCGTAACCGAAGAGAGAAAGAATGTCATGGCTTTTTCCACTACAATCCTGGAAGCCGGGCAGGTGGTCATCATCCGCACCAGCGACAGTGCAAAGTACAAGGGCATTGAAGACCTTGCAGGCAAGAAGATCGGTGTGCAGATCGGAACAACCGGTGACTTCGCCCTGGCCAACTACCCTGTAGAGAAACGTGCATACGATGAAATCGGCCTTGCAATCGAGGATATGCTCAATGGCAATGTGGATGCAGCAGTCTGTGACTCACTCATCGCCAGCGACTTTGTGCTTGCAAACGAAAACTATAAGAGCCGCCTCTCAGTGGCAGGCGAACCTTTCACCAAGGAAGATATCGCCATTGCCGTTCGCAAGGACGACACCAAGCTTCTGGCCTTGGTCAACAAGGGCCTGGAGATTGCCATCGCCGACGGTTCTTTTGATGCCCTGAAGAAGAAGTGGAATCTGCTGTAGAAGAGGGTTCTGGGAAAAAAGGGGAACTTCGGTTCCTCTTTTTTTATGCATAAAATTGAATATTTGTTCTTTTTTTTGTATATTTATTCTAAAAAGGTTGACATTTCATGCATAACTATACATTATCTCCTGTATCACATTAGGAGATTACACCATGAAAAAACCTATCACTATTGCACTTGTCATTCTTTTGGTATCGCTTGTTCCCCTCTTCAGTGCAGGGACCAAGGAGGAGGCAGGAATCCCTTCCTATGTCTTTGCAGCCAACTGCGCTTGGCCTCCCTTGGAGTTTGTCGATGAGAATGGGAATATCGTCGGCTTTGAGATCGACCTGGTCAATGAGATTGCCAAGGTGCAGAACGTAACGATAACGGTACAGAACGTTGCATGGGATGGGATTTTTGCTGGCCTCTCCAACGGCGCCTATGATGCGATCGCCTCAGGGGTCTCTGTTACGGAGGAGAGGAAAAAGACCATGGGCTTCTCCACTCCCATCATGACCATCACCCAGGCAATCCTGGCACCCAAGGGGACACAGGGACTGACCTCCACCTCCAGCCTCAGCGACAAGAAGGTCGGGGTGCAGCTCGGTACCACCGGCCACATCTACCTGGAGTCCTACATCAAGGAAAACCCTAGCATGAAGACAATCATCAAGGCCTATGATGAGATTGGCTTTGCCATTGAGGACATGATAAACGGCAATCTTGATGCAGTGGTGACGGACTCGGTTGTAGCCAGCGAGTATGTGCTTTCCAACCCCAGGTATGCAACAAGGTTGCAGGTCAGCGGCTCTGCAAGCGACCTTGGCGACCCTGAGCCTATCGCCATCGCAATGCTGAAGGACAATACAGCCCTGATCAACCTGGTCAATGAGGGGCTTGCTAAAATAGTGGCCTCGGGGAAGATGGAAGAGCTGCAGAAGAAGTGGAATATCCTCTAGGATAGAACTGCTTGCACTCATGGGAGTAGCCGCCGAAAGGCGGCTTTCCTCTTCCAAATTCTTTTGAGATTTCCTGTATGATTATGCCAACCATCCTCTATTTATTGAATATATATTCAATTGTATTGACAACCAATGCATAATTATGTAGTACTACCCTATAACATATCCTACTGAACAGTGAGTAACCATGGAACGAGAAGAAAATACATTTGACGACCTGCAGATGCATACGGCAAAGCAGAAGATGGTATCGGTAGACCCTACCGACCACAAAAGGAAGCACCCCGTCATCCAGATGACCGACGGAGTGCTCATACCACGCAAAGGCGATGGGCATGTGCTAAACTCCTGGAGAATTACCTTCTTCGGCGCCCTTGCCCTCCTAGGCGGGCTCGTCATCTTCAAGCCACAACCATATAGGGACATATTTATGGTCGTCATCAAGGGAGCTCCGGTAACCTTCCAGGTGACCATCCTTGCAATACTGGGGGCTATCGTAATAGGTACCCTTACAGGCTTGGGGTCGGTGAGCAAGAAGAGATGGGTCAATATGGTCAGCGGTGTCTACGTCGAGCTTATCCGTGGCATACCCCTTCTGGTCCAGCTCATCTTCATCTACTACGCCATGGGACGTTTCTTCAGGATCCAGGGCATGGTCGCTGCTGTGGTCGCGCTCTCCATCTGTTTTGGTGCGTATATGGGAGAAATCGTTCGCGCTGGCATCCAGGCAATACCCCGTGGACAGATGGAGGCTGCGATCGCCGTCGGCCTGAGCAGAGGCCAGGCCTTCAGATATGTCATCCTGCCACAGACGGTGAAGGTCATCCTGCCTGCCGTGGGCAATGAGTTCATATCCATGCTCAAGGACTCTTCGCTGGTATCGGCGATTGCACTTAGTGACATCCTGCGAAAAGGCAGGGAGTACATCTCCCGCACCTTCCTCTCGCTGGAGACCATGCTGGTAGTGGCGCTGGTCTACCTGATCATCACGCTCATACTCTCCCGCCTCGTAGGGATGCTCGAGGAAAGGTTGCATAAGAATGGCTAGAATACGCATAGAGAACCTCACCAAGGAATATCAGACAGAAAAAGATGTGGTCAAGGCCGTACGCAATGCTTCCCTCACCGTAGAGAACGGCGAGGTGGTTGTCATAATCGGCCCGTCAGGAAGCGGTAAAAGCACCCTGCTCAGATCTGTAAACAAACTGGAGATACCCACAGGCGGACACATATTCATCGATGAGGATGATGTGGTGGACCCCAAGGTCGACTTGAGAAAAATCCGGGAAGAAGTGGGGATGGTATTCCAGTCCTTCAACCTCTTTCCACACCTCACCGCTTTGGAGAACATCACCCTCGCCCCGATCAAGGTCAAGAAAATGACCAGGAAGGAAGCGGACGAAAAGGGTCGGAAGCTTTTGAAGCTGGTCGGCCTTGAGGAAAAGGAGAAGGTACATCCCAACCAGCTTTCAGGTGGACAGCAACAGCGGGTTGCCATTGCCAGGGCCCTTGCAATGGAGCCGAAAGTGATGCTTTTCGATGAGCCGACCAGCGCCCTTGATCCTGAAATGATCAAGGAAGTCCTCGATGTCATGCTCTCCCTTGCAAAAAGCGGCATGACCATGCTCCTGGTCACCCATGAAATGGGCTTTGCCAAAGCCGCTGCGGACAAGGTGGTCTTTATGGATGATGGGGAGATTGTTGAGATCGCTACACCGAAAGAGATGTTCACCAACCCCAAGAGCGATCGGACCAAGCTGTTTTTAGATCATAT
>CAYMRN010000036.1:0-10122 GCA_964392855.1 uncultured Sphaerochaeta sp. | reverse complement strand
ATGGGAAAGGGGCAGGGTCGGTGATATCTAAAAGAATATCCCTGTGTCGAACGAAGGGGCACGCCTTTCTGGATGTAGCGTGTGAGGGTGTTGCCGACAGGTCGATAGGCAACGGTATGTGTAAGGGGAATATACGATACTGACTCACCCGGTTCTTTGTACAGGCGCATCCCAGCGTTAGGGGGCATAGAGCGAAAGGTTGTGTTTTGATGCACTGTCCTCCCGGTCTCTTGGCGGTCATAGGGGTCCGCTATCCTGCATTTGTACAACCCATATCATCACAAATAGCCTAAATCATTCCATTAAATGGAGATAAATTAACAGGTAAGTTGATTTTAGCCGAAAAAATAGGTATCATTGTAGGTAAGGGTAAGCAGGAACTTACACCTAAGATTGTCCATGTTTGCAACAAGGGGTTCGATTTCACCTGCCTGTTGGTTCGACATGTATGAAGGAGATTCTGTGATAGTAAAAGGAAAGTATGGCTCAGCTAAAGTCTTTGCAAAGGATTTGGAAGATGGGGCGAGAGAACAGATACAGACGCTGTTGGATCAAGATTTCTTGGAAGGATCTACAGTCAGGATCATGCCCGATGTACATCAGGGCATGGGCTGTGTAATCGGATTTACTGCAGATATGGGCGACAAGGTTATCCCTAACATTGTTGGGGTGGACATAGGGTGCGGGATGCTTACTGTTGAGCTTGGAAAAATGGATATCGACCTCCCAAAGCTCGATAAGATAATCAACAGCAGCATTCCCTCTGGAAGGAACACCCATCAGAGCAGGGTAGTCACATTTGACAGGCTGCAAGATTTGCACATATACAAGGAGTTGAACGATACGAGAAGGTTGGAAAGAAGTATTGGAACCCTTGGTGGGGGCAACCACTTTATTGAAGTAGGGGTGGATAGCCAAAAAAACACCTATCTTGTGATCCACTCAGGTAGCAGGAACCTAGGGACCCAAGTGGCAAGGTATTATCAAAATCTCGCCATAGACCTGTGCAGTGGCAAAGAGGAGTATTTTGCAAGGCGCGATGAAATCATTGGAACCTACCCAAAGCAGGGGCGATCGAAGCATATACAATCTGCTTTGCACCTGTTGGAGCTCCAGTACAAAGGCTTGAAGCCGACCTATCCGCGTGACCTATGCTATGTAACGGGAAAGTATAGGGATGAATATCTGCATGATATGAAAATCTGCCAGGAATATGCAAGCTTGAGTCGGGAGGTAATGGCTGACATCATTCTCACGGAGTTGTTACAGAGGAATTTGCATGAATTTTCCCATTTCCAGACCATCCATAACTATATCAACTTTAAGGACAACATTATCCGCAAGGGTGCAATTTCAGCATACGAGGGCGAGAGATTATTGATCCCCATCAATATGCGAGATGGTTCTATCCTTGCCGTCGGCAAGGGCAACAGCGACTGGAACTACTCTGCACCCCATGGGGCGGGTAGGGTCCTAAGCCGAACCGAGGCGAAAAGGCAGTTGAAGCTCGGCTCCTTCAAGGATGCCATGAAGGGCATTTATTCCAGTTCGGTTCACAAAGGGACCTTAGATGAAAGTCCTTCGGCGTATAAGCCCATCTCGGAAATCCTGAATTCCATTGGGGAGACTGTGGATGTAATTGATATCATACAACCCATCTACAACTACAAGGCCTAAACGCAAACCCACCCGGACCGTGTCTAGGTTGCTCTAGATATCCTCTTTCTCTGTTTGATACTCACCGATCAAGGGGACAAATCGCACTTTGGTGATGATTTCCTTTTTAATCTTTCCAGAGGCATCTTTCCTTACCAGAAGGAGGTCCTGAACCGAGCCGGGGGGGCCTACAGGTATGATCATCTTTCCATTTGGAGCAAGTTGATCGAGCAGTGCCGTCGGCATTTTCGTAGCAGAGGCTGTCACCATTATACGGTCATAGGGCGCATGTTTTTTCCAGCCCAGGCTGCCGTCCCCTAAGGCAAACTCAATATTGGTAAATCCCGCTTTGGTAAGTTTCTCAATTGCCTGCAGGTGGAGCTCCTCTATCCTTTCAACGGTGTACACCTTGCCGGCAGCTTTTGCCAGCAGCGCCGTTTGGTATCCTGAGCCTGTGCCGATTTCCAGTACTTTGCTCTGGGTTCCTATGTCTAGCAGGATGGTCATCTCCAGAACCAGGCTCGGTTGGGAAATCGTTTGTCCATGCCCGATGGGAAACGGTCGGTCCTCTTGCGCAAGCTCTTTGTACATATCCATAAAATAGCTTCTGTCCAACTCATGGTAAAATTTGGTTATAGTTTCTCTTGTATTCATAGCTGCCTAAGTATAGCACACGTGTGCGAGGCAGTGCGCGTGTTAGCTCTGATCATGTTCATAACAACTGATGCTACAAAGTACCTCTGATTCTTTTCCTCTTCTCTTTGCAACTACAATCGAACCTGCTTCAATACAACTCAATAGAGAAATCGTCAGGAGCTAAAAACATAAAGAGCATAGGTAGCTCAACAAGCATGGATGAGCCATATATATGTACCAATAGTTCTGAGTCTTCATCACTGGAGAGCATAGTGTTGCCAGCATACACCAATCTGGCATCCCGTACCCCTTGTAAGTCACCGCTTAGGTCAATGAGCAGCGTGTACATTGAACCCGATAAGAATGCCGCTCCCATTTCATCCAACTCATCACCATCAGCCATGGAGGGAATGAGGATAGAGTAGTGGGAGCCGTTTTGGATTGGCAGAAAATACTGTTTCTCATCATTCACCTCAAGCGCATCCATATTCCCTGCCATGCGCATTTCAATACCTTTATGAAATGAGGTGTTAATCTCTGTAACCCCAAGGGAGAAGCCTTTGTATTCGGGGAGTGTAGCATCCGCTTCATCAAGCAACTCATTGATATCAATTTTTTCCTCTGAGAAGCCATTGATCATTTCCAATAACCCTGCCTGCAGCGTATACCTTAATGCAATCTCAATCTCGCCGTCATGGAGGGATACTGATTGAAAGACATCGAAGCACCCTGTAAAAAGGAGGGGAATAAGCAAAACAGCCAAAACTTTAATAGTTTTCATATGGTCTCCAATAGGAAAGTCGCAAAAAAGACTTGGGATGAAAATATGGTAAAGCACCTACTTGTATCTTTAGTATACCAGCTATCCCCTATAAAGCTATGTGCAGTTTTTCTGTTTTGATAAAGGATGCCCCTAAGATCGTACCACTTAGTATTCTCGATGTGCTCCATCATTTCACTTGCTTTTTTCCAATTCCCTGAACTGAAATTGCAAAGCGAGATACGCAAGTCTGTATCCATGACTGGTGGACAGAGCACTGAAGCACTCACCTTTATCTCTGCAAGACGGCAGCATAGCGAACTAGCAAATCCCAATCGGAGGCTAAGTTCCTTCAGCCTACGATAAACCCAAAAGTAGAACCATACCCTAACAAGCTCTCTCAAAACCTTTGATTCCTGCATTTCAAAGCACTTTTTTGCGATTTCAATTGCACTCTGAAGCCATTTGTCATATCCTACATATAGGTCTACCTAGAACTATATATCGGCATTTGGGAGGCAAAGGCCCATGGCATTCATAAAAGTGCAGAAACTGGTGAGAAATGAGGATGGGAGTGTCAGGTCAGGCAGCGCCTCGATCCTGACGACAGAATACGACCCCTCACGCAAAGGCCTTTCCCGTCACAGAATCAGGGAGAAGCTTGGAAAAGTCATATCTCTTGATGCTGCAGGGAGAAGCGGAGTTTTCCTGTCTCCTACCAGAGGGCTTGTGGCCTATGATTCGGCATCCGATACCTTTGAAATCCTCGGGAAGGAAGATCCCAGGGTGAAGGCCCTCGATATCTTTGCAGAGCCCGAGATCCATACCGTTTTTGGTGATGTCTACCTCTTTCTCCGGTTTTGTGAAAAATCAGGGCTGATCAGGGTTCTGCGGAAAGCTTTTTCACAAGACAGGGAGTACGAGAGGGTACTTTCCCACTTGCTGCACTCGGTCCTGAAGGACGGGTCCAAGGTCTCCTGTGACGATTTCATCGGCAAATCCTTCGCTTCCTATCTCTTTGACGAGATTCCCTCAGGTTCCCTTGGGAGCGACACCGTATATTTCTCCATGATGGGTGAAGACAGGAGCAGGGGTGCCTTCTTCAAGGCGTTTGTCTCCCATATGAGAAAAACCGATCCTGAATTTGGCACCAGTTGCTATGTGGATTCGACACCCTTGCCCAACACCATACGGGACAACCCGTTCAATGCCCTTTGCAGAGGCGGGATAGAATCAACCTCCATCCAGACAAGGCTGGTACTCGTATTGGATGATAAGACGGGTTTCCCCGTATGGTATTCCATCATACCCGGCAACGTCCTGGACCTGAGCACCCTCCAATCGACAATGGAGGATGTGGCCGAGACCCTTGATATCTGCATCAGCAACTTTGTCCTAGATGCAGGGTATGCAAGCAAGGCCTTGATCGAGGCCTTCCATTGTGGGAATGAGAAGGGAAAGACCATGACCGTGCGCATGCCTGCAAAGAAGGGCTATCCGCACAAGACTCTCTACCATCAGGCTAGAAAGCTGATGGGCAATGCCAAGTATGAGTTCATCCGCCAGGGCCACACCTATTTCGGCAAGCATTTTGAGACAGATATCTTCGACCTCAAGATGCACGCCTATGTGTATGTGGACAAGGACAACGCCCTGGAAGGATGCAGGAACTACCGCCTGAAACATGAGGATGAATACCAGGCGATGACCGACAAGGAGAAGAACTGGACTTCTGTGCGATTCGGCTTCTTCATCCTTCTTTCCACCGAGCTGAAGGAACCTGATGCAAAGTTGGACGACTACTTTGGCAGGACCCAGATCGAGACAGTATTCAAGACCAGCAAGGAGTACCTGAACCTCCTGCCTTTGTCAAAATGGTCCGATCTTACCGTCAGAGGGAAGATTCTCTCTGATATCATATCGACCATTGCCTTGCTGCAGCTGAGGAAAAAACTCTCAAAACCTGGCATTTCAACATACAAGTAGATTGGAAAGACCCAGTCGCTCATGTGCACAAAGAAGAAGGATGGGACGGTGATTGTTGAAGTCCCGTACAAGCAGGTCAGGGATTTCTATCAGGAGCTGAAGGTGAAAGTGCCTTCATCGGTAGACCTCGGGACGTTCAAGGCTGATACTCTGAAACTGAAAGTTGCCGTGTCAAAAAAATAAACTGATCTATGGTTCTGCTTTTGTGTTTATCGTAGGTTCATTATCAAGCCTACATCAAAGACACTTGTCTGCGTCTCTTTAACACTCCCGCTCTCTTGTGCACTGAGTGCACCTACAAAGGTAATCATCAGAACCAGAAACAGAACAATAACTTTTTTATTCATGCCTATACATGGGTGACCCAGTTCTCCCTTATGCCGAATAAAGGGACCAGACTTCTTTGCTTAAGTTATTTTACCAGCTTCACATACTCGTTTTATGATTTGAACGGGAGACATCTTCCTTGAAGTAATATCATCAAACTAACATCGGAAGAAAACACAAGTTTTCAATAGAATACCATACATTTTTTCTCCTTTCTCAAGATTTGGTATTGAAGCGTATAATATCAAACCAAACTCAATAGAATACTTCATGTACTTCTGATATTTCAGGTTTAGAATTTCATATATCGATGCGGCGTTGCCGCTAAGTAACTATCCAAGTTTTCATGATTCCTTACAAGGAGGGGTATATGAAAAAAGTTCTATGTGTACTGATGGTTCTGGTAATTGTGAGTGCGGGCGTCCTATTTGCCGCTGGTCAGAAAGAGTCAGGACTTATCAAAGTGGGTATTGTAAATCTACCACCGGAAGAATCCGGATATCGCCAGGCTAATGTTGAAGCCATGAACAGTGTGTTCTCAAAAGCTAATGGCTATGACGCAAGACAAACCAACACAGGCGACAACAGCGAGCAGATCGCTGCTGCAAAAGGGTATATTCGAGAGGGAGTAGACTTTCTCCTAATCTCAGCAGCAAACGCTTCTGGATGGGATGATACCTTGAAGTCCGCAAAAGATGCAGGCGTAAAGGTTATTCTCTTTGACCGTTCGATTGATACCGACGAATCTAATTTCCAGGCAGCACTTCTCTCGGACATGGCTTATGAAGGTGAGAAGGCAGTAGAATGGGTGTTAAGCCTAGGTCTTAACCCAGTCAATCTGATCCTTATTCGTGGACAGATGGGTTCAGCAGCTGAGATCGGCCGTAGCGCAGCAGTGCTCAATGCCGCAAAAGCAAAGAAACTCAATATAGTTGCCGATGGAACAGGTGGAGACAGCTGGAGTCTTGAAGAAGCCCGCAAAATTGTTGAAGCTGCAATTGCTGCAGGCAAGGATTTCAACGTCATCTATGCTGAAAACGATGGTATGGCACAAGGTGCAGTTCAGGCGCTCGAAGCAGCTGGGATCAGCCATGGTGCGAACGGCAAAGTCAAGATCATTGGATTTGACTTTAACAGGTTTGCACTTCGGAACGTACAGGCTGGATACTGGGATGCTGATATGCAGTGTAACCCCCGTCAGGCAGCTGAGATTTCCAGATGGATCAAGAGTGGTAAGCTCCCAAGCGGAACTATCTATCAGGAAGAACTGCTCTTTACTACCGCGACAATTACCGACGCAGACATCGAGAATTGGGGTATCAATGCAGATCCTGGTAAAGGTGTGATCACAAGGTAGTGTTTGTAAGAAGTTTCAATTATCACCATGTTACGTGTGCAGTGTGGTGTGCGGATTAAATTCTGCATACCGCACCGCGTTCAGTTTGTACAATAAAAGGAGATCTTTGAGTGTTGTCAGAAACCATACTCGAAATGAAGGGTATCAGCAAATCCTTTCCTGGGGTCAAAGCTCTGGATAGCGTGGACTTCAAGCTCCGAAAAGGGGAAATCCATGCCGTCATGGGTGAAAACGGAGCGGGCAAGTCCACACTGATTAAAGTCATTACCGGAGTCTACGAAAAGGACGCCGGCCTAATTACCTTACAGGGAGAGCCTATCCACTTCAAGACGCCCCAAGAAGCTCAGAACAAGGGAATTGGCACGGTCTATCAGGAAATAATGCTGTGTCCTAATTTGACTGTTGCTGAGAATATGTTTATAGGCCGCAGCCGGAACCCAATCGTTCACTGGAAGCAGATGAACAAACAGGCGGCACAGTTGCTTGGGTCCCTCGGCATTCCAGCAAGCCCGACTCAGGAACTTGCAAGCTGTTCGCTTGCGGTACAACAGATGATTGCGATCGCACGCGCGGTAGATATGGACTGTAAGATTCTCATTCTGGACGAACCGACGTCCTCACTTGATGAAGACGAGGTACATAAACTCTTCGCTCTCATGCGTGAACTGAAAGATCGGGGTGTGGGAATCATCTTCATAACTCACTTTCTCGAACAGGTATACGAGATCAGCGATAGAATTACAGTGCTTCGCAATGGGAAGTTAGTCGGCGAATATGAAACATCCTCGCTTTCCCAAATCGAACTTATCTCGAAGATGCTGGGTAATGTGCTTGAGGATATCACCAAAATAAAAAAACATGAGCCGATTGTCTCCGACACCTCCATTCCAGTCTTTGAGAGTATAGGACTTTCGAGTGCCGCAGGGGTAAAACCTTTCAACTTTACCATACAAAAAGGCGAAGTGAACGGGTTCGCCGGCCTGCTCGGTTCCGGGCGTAGTGAAAGTATACGCGCAATTTTTGCTGCAGACAAAGTCACCGGTGGTGAAGTCCGGATGCACGGGAAAAAGGTGAAGATCAAGACACCCCTGCAAGCAATAAAACATGGAATCGGATATCTTCCAGAGGACCGCAAGGGCGACGGTATTATCGCTGACCTTTCGGTACGCGACAATATCATTCTAACCATGCAGGTCATGAGAGGCATTTTCAAACCTTTTTCATTGAAACAGGCGGAAGACTTTGCCGACGAGTATATAAAGAAATTGAATATCAAGACTCCGCACTCCAACACGCCAATCAAATCCCTTTCTGGGGGCAACCAGCAGAAAGTCATTCTGGCCCGTTGGCTACTAACTAACCCAGAATACCTGATCTTGGACGAACCAACCCGAGGAATCGACGTTGGTACCAAGGTAGAGATTCAAAAACTTGTGATCAAGCTCGCTGAAGGCGGAATGAGCCTGACATTCATATCTTCAGAAATCGAAGAGATGCTCCGGACATGTTCCCGATTGATAGTCATGAAGGACCGTGAAATCGTAGGAGAACTCAGGGGAACGGATGTGACAGAAAACGATGTTATGAACGTAATAGCCCAGGGGAGAGAGTACATATGCGCAAATTGATAACAAATCTATCTCAGCTGGTACTCCCCATCTCGGTTATGATGCTGCTCATTATCATTAATCTGATAAAGGGTGTAGATTATTTCAGCGTCACCGTGGTAAACGGAGCATTCTACGGGAATATACCGAATATCTTGTTCGGGGCCTCCGAGTTGGTCATCCTGTCAATAGGCATGACTCTGGTAACTGCAGCCTCACAAGGGCAGGACATAAGCGTAGGGGTAAGTGCCACCATCTCTTCTGCAGTATTTGTCCTGTTCGTTCTGCATGCCGGCGAGGTTACTCTGCTTGTCATAGTGGCTGGTTTCCTCCTGAGTTGCGTCGTAGGCTTACTTCTCGGCGCATTCAACGGCACACTGGTTTCGGTGTTCAAGGTTCAGCCAATGGTTGCATCCCTCATACTGTATACCGGGGGCAGGTCCATAGCCTTTATGATCGACGGCAAATTATCTCCCATACTGGCTAATGACATATCGAATCAAATTGGCACCGTAATACCGGGCTTACCAATACAGACTCCAATAATCCTAACTGTTGTCTTCATCGTGCTTGTTGCAATTCTATTCAGGACCACAAATCTCAGGCTTTATGTGGAGACTGTGGGGATCAATCCTAATGCTGCACGTCTGAACGGTATCAATCCGAAGAAGATTATATTTCTTACCTTCTTGCTTATGGGCGTCTGTACCGCAGTCGCAGGTTTTATCGCAGTGAACAAGGCAGGGCGTCACGATAGCGTCAACCTGCTAAAAAACATCATGATGGATGCAATTCTTGCCGTGGCTATAGGCGGAAACTCGCTGGGCGGTGGGAAATTCAACATTACAGGTTCCATAATTGGTGCGTACACTATCGAAATGCTTAACAGGACCCTGCTTAGGCTGGAGGTAGAACCCGCGATGATCAAGGTTTTCAAGGCGGTCTTCATTATCATTCTCATGGTGGTTGCATCGCCAGTAGTCAGAGTTTTTGTCAGCAAAACTCTGGAGCGGATTCGAGCCGGCAGACTTACTGGCCAGTTCAAGGGAAGTTCTCCAAAAGATTCATTGATTTCCATCGCAAACTCAACCGGGAAGGAGGAATAGGATGGCATCTTTGAACATAATCAAACCAAAGACAAGACTATCGAATTCGAATATTCTTTTTCTCATAGCTGCAATCATATTTGTACTGATGTATATGTTTGCAATTATCAGTTTTCCAGGTAGTTTCATGCAGTTCCAGACTTTTGTTGACTTGTTCAACCTAAATGCTCCGCTCATCATCATGACACTGGGTTTGTGCATCGTCATGATTGGAGGCGGTATCGACATATCCATAGGCTCAGTATGCGGGCTGATAACAATGGCCTGTGCTGTCTTTCTGGAATCTAAGGCGGGAAGCATCGGGGGAGCCCTCCTTGTTGCACTGGGCATAGGTGTAGCATTCGGAATCCTACATGGATATCTTATAGCCTATCTTGAGATTCAACCGTTTATTATTACGTTGTCAGGGTTGTTCTTAGCACAGGGACTACTGACGACACTCCATAAAGATCCGATAAACGTAACGATGCCTGCATTCGTGAGTTTGAGGGATTTTGATATAGTGATTGCATGGCTTGGTACGAAAAATAGACTGGGGATTTTCATCCCGTGTGAAATAAAACCTGGTGCTGTAATTGTTGTACTACTTCTTGTCATCCTTGCGTCCTTGATGAAGTGGTCACGTTTTGGACGTAATGTCTACGCCGTCGGTGGCAATAGTCATAGCGCTATGATGCTCGGTATTAA
>CAYMRN010000035.1:0-10315 GCA_964392855.1 uncultured Sphaerochaeta sp. | reverse complement strand
GGGCAAAGACCTCATCCCTGTAGTGAGGAAGCAGGACGTCCTGGTAGGTTCGTACTAGGTAGGGCTGTCTCTTGATGTAGGTGAGCAACCGTTCAAGCTTACCCTCAGCCTTCAGCACTTCAGGATAGACCTTATCACTATTCCAGGTATTCCGCTTCGCACTATCACGAGCTTCTAGCTCATCAAGCAGGCCATCAACAACAGCTTCCCACTCTTTTTGCTCATAGCTCTCTTTCAGGATAGGGTAATAGGTGAGCTCTCCATGAAGGGGACAGGGGCGTTCTTCAGCTTGCTGAAACCCCTGTCACCCTGAAGAAGAAATTCTATGGCTGACAATCTCTCTGGCCGAACGTCCAATACCTATGCCTTGATAGTCTCGGTGTTGGTCATGGGGGTATGGAAAAGAGGTTGTTGTAACGAGACAATCACAAAAAAAGCGCTAAAAGTGTGACAGCACTCACATATTTAGCGCTTTTTTTGTGATTACTACTCCTATCTTAGCTCACTGTACAGATACCAGGACTAATACTCACGCCTGGCAACAAGTGCAAACCATACAAGTCACCACTGCTATGCAAGGTGATGCCGAGTGTGGAGTGCGTGGGATTGGTAGCCATTCCCTGTTACATCCTTCTCTTGTCTAGGATGATCTCTTCCATACAAGAACTAGCAAGCTTTGCACCACCTAAAGTGTATTACTTCTTCTCTTTTCCCCCTTCCCTTTTTAGCCAACTCCTGTAAGATGGGTCCTATGAACAACTACAAAGAACTCAAGAAACTCTGCATTGCCTTTGCCAAGGGCTTTGAAGACGTCAAAGCCCTTGCGTGGGACTGGGGCAATAGCAAGAAATCTATCAAAAAGACCATGCTGGAGATTCAGAAATCCGGTCCTGACGGAATTGCAATGGAGTATGAGATACAAAACTCATATCTCTATCTGATTGCAGAGGTCTTTCAGGATGCTAAAGCAATGAAGCAGCTGAGGACCCGCCATGAGGCTGAATTGACTTTAGAAGGGATGCAAGTGCTCTCCTTCTGGGAAAAAGAACCTGGGTTCTGGTGTTATTTCTCCGTCAAGAAAAAGATGGCTACCGACTTCTTTCTGATACTTGACCACATGACAGGTAAGGAGCATACCCTGTACTCCAAGGGGATCTCCACCATGCAAACATGGCAGGGCGCTGAAGAGCTGCGCTACCTCTGCATGATACTGCCCAATGAAGAGTGCCTGCAGACCGTTGGGGTCATCAAATACTACAAGATCCCTGTTTCTGATTTCATGTTCTATTGCTCGCTGTTCAAGCCACAAAGCAGCCTGAAGACCATCCTGAGCAAGCACTTCATCCCTTTCTTCAAGCTCGATGCGATAGCGACTCTCCCCATGCTCTATCAAAAGGGGCATGCTATGGGATTTGTTTGGAGCTCTTTTTCCCTACCCGAATTTGATATCCTACAGCTGGGAGGGAATTGGTTTGTTGATACTCTTGGAACACAACAGAAATTCATATTCGACCTCCCTGACTCCACCATGGACAAGCTTCCCAACAGCACACTCTTCGATACTACCTCCCGCGTCATGTCAGGTGTCATCTTGCGAGACTCCACTACAGGGGAGATGGGCATCATGACCAATACAGAGGCTGCCTACACTTTCTTCGCTGCCTTGGTGAAAAAAGCCTATCCTGAACTGAAGTTTTCTAAGAAGCCCCCTTTTTCCTTCAGTGCAGCCTTACAGGCACACCTGATAGAAAGAGAGTTCCCCCTTCCTTGGAAGAAGTTTGAGGAGATCATCGAGTACGAGCCAGAGCCAGGTCCTGAGGGGTATGACGATTTTACCATAGATTGGGAACACGTGAGAAAGGAGTTTGACAACCTGCCAGATGACGAACCTTTTGCCCCGCAGCTCAAAGGCTTGCTGGGTATATTCCTGACATCGCAAGAAACAGGGGAGCCCTTGGATGTTGATGCCCTCGCCAAGGTGACCGGGATGGACAAGGAAAAAGTTGAACTCATGCTCAAAAGCGTTGAGGACAACCCCGAACGATCACCATACTCCTGGTTGGTCGATGACGATGATGATTTCTTTGGGGATATGTCTGATGAGGAGACCTACGAAGTTCCTCCCGAAGACAAGAAGTTTGAAATGAAAAACCTGTCCATGCCTGAGGATGAAGATGGGGAGCTCCTGTATCAAGATCTCTCTGGATCGACTCTCTTTTCTGTCAATAACATACAAAAAGCTGAAGAACAGCTTCTTGGCATGACCAGTGAGGCCTTTGCTGCAGAGATACCAAAATATGGGTTGCTCGATAGCATAGAAGAGCTGTTCACTGAAGAATTTGAGGAGCTGGACTATCCTGTGATGAACGCCTTCTTCTGGCTCCTGTTGCACAATGGCAAGAAGTGGATCCCCTTGCGTAGTTACGCTATTGAGATGCTGAAGTGGTTTTCCTCCCTTTTATTCGAAGAGTATGAGAGCGACAATGATTTCATCTATGATTTCAGCATATTCGTCCTCACTGTACTCTCTCCTGTGGGCATCTGTTCCTTGGAAAAGAGGCCCAGTGTTGCATCCACCAATACAGGGACATACAAGATTAAAGCGACGGAGGCCTTCTTTAGCATGCTGAAGGTTTCAGAGGACATGGCCCTTGATGACTAGGTCTTGATCACCGATTGTGCTGGCACTCCACATTGTGGGGTGCCACTCTTTTTTCTACCTTCACTTCGTATTTTCTTCTCTTTCCTGGCAACTCCTGTAAAATAGAGGCAGTACCTGTATGTAGGTATGCCACCGAGATGCTCAAGCTGTTCCCCTATCTCATAACCCAGGTCTATCCTGAGGGCGGAGAGTTCATTGAAGCGTTCAAGAGATTCACCAGAAGGACTCTCTGCACCCAAGGCATCTGTTCTCTCTCCTCCCACCCTAAGGAAGCTGAGGGCAAGAATGGGACCTATGCCATAAAGGGCACTACAGTTTTCTTAAACCTTGGGATGTGTGAGAATAGCGTTTCTTATTAGTCAGCAGTCACTCGGTCAGTCCAACCACAGGAACCACATCTGTAATGATCACCTTGAGTATTTCACATCTTTCCGTACTTTTTCATGCACTTTTCAGTCGATGGCTTTCTTAAGTGAATAGAGGTTTTGTGCAAGCTTACCAGAGGCAAAGCTCTTCCCATGCCCGGGGTAGATCCGTTGAATAGGAAGGCCAAGAAGCTTCTCCCACGTTTCATAGAACTCTTGGAGGTTGGCAATGACCGGAGGAGTATACTTTGTTCCTGCAAATTGGTGGAAATTTGCTGCAGCATCACCACAAAAGAGATTTCCCTTATCATCGACGAGACTTACAGAATCAGGGGTATGACCTGGGGTTTGTAGAATTGTATAGCCATGAAACAAGACTGGCCCATGGGAAAAATCCAATAAAATGTCTTGCTCCCGTCCAGAAAAGGGTGGATAGGTCGAAGACCATTTCATATTGAATTTTTCATACAAGGCCATAAGGATCTTCATCCGTCTTGAGCTCCAGAAGCCTCTATACTCTGAGGCATTGCAACCTTTGGCTGTAAGATTGGAGCACAAGGGGTGCATGATAAGCTGTATCTTGGGATTGTGCTCAAGCAGATAGGTTACCGACCGCAATGGTCGTCATGATGGTGAGTAAGCAGGATATAGGTGATGTCCCCTATTGAGATTTCTTCCTCAGCTAATCGCCTAAGAAAGAGAGCCTTGTCATAGACATAGCCTGTATCGATGAGGATGTTTCCCCCTTCATTCTGGAGATAGTAACAAATCACCATACCAAGCTTGATCTGCTTCATAGACATCTCCAATCTCCAAGGTATCGGATATTGACCACCTATAGGGGCCATGCGGCTCCCATCACTGGATACACAGTCTCTCTAGAGAAGACGAGAGGTCTTTCTACACTCTTCAAATCTAACCTCCAATAGGGGTCAATCGCCTATTCATAGTCCTGCCTCGTGTTCTTCCCTAGGGATTTAGTCGGGTCTAAGGGGGTGCTTGTTAGGGATTCATATCCAACAATACCACCAAGATTGTCATTACCATCCACTTTATCCTCTATCTATCTTACAAAAAATTATCTTCTTAATGTTTAATAAACTAGACATATAATACAATCAGTCTTATAATATGAACATTATGGCACAAAAGAAACTTATTTTACTCCCTTCAGTCGAACGAAGGCTTGAACAGATGGGAGAGCAGATCAAACTAGCAAGACTCAGAAGACGCATATCAGTGCAGCTGGTAGCAGAAAGGGCCAACATCAGTCGGTCCACCCTCTGGGCCATAGAGAAGGGGTCTCCTTCTGTCTCCATGGGTGCATATGCCCAGGTACTGCTTGCCATTGGCTTGGTTGATGATCTTCTCCTAATAGCCAAGGATGATGTATTGGGAAGGAAGCTCCAAGACTTGGAACTCCCGGTAGGGAAAAGGGCCCCTAAGGGGGATTCATGAAAGAAAAGACCATATCAGTATATGCCCATTGGGAAGGAATGGGAGGCCCCCAACTAGTAGGCTCCCTATTTGCAATGCCAGGAAGAACTGATGAGATATTCTCCTTTTCCTATGATCACTCCTGGCTAGCAATCAATACCAAGGTCAATGCACTTGACCCTGACCTGCAACTATTTGCAGGAAGACAATACCCAAAGCCTTCCAGAAACAACTTTGGGCTTTTTCTTGACTCCTCCCCCGACCGATGGGGAAGGACACTGATGCACCGACGGCAAGCAATAGCAGCTAAGTCTGCAGGCACAAAGCTGAGACCACTGACAGAGAGTGACTACCTGCTTGGTGTCCATGATATCGCCAGAATGGGTGCCCTCCGCTTCAAGCTTGATAAGGAAGGACCTTTTTTAGCAGAGGACTCCCCTTTCTCAACTCCCCCATGGGCACGATTGCGAGAGTTGGAATATGGGGTTTCCCAACTTGAAAACAATCCAGACCCCTCTGATGAAGCACACTGGATAGCACAGCTTGTCGAACCAGGCTCTTCTTTGGGAGGAGCCAGGCCCAAGGCTACCGTAACCGATGAACGAGGAAACCTCTGGATAGCTAAGTTTCCTTCGAAGAACGACACCAATGACAGTGGGGCATGGGAGATGGTGGTACATGATCTTGCCTCCAATGCGGGCATTGAAGTCCCCTCTGCAATGCTAGAAACTTTTTCATCTCATGGAAGCACCTTCATAGTTCAGCGTTTTGACCGGACAAGTACGAAAGAACGATTACACTTCGCTTCTGCAATGGCCTTGCTTGGCAAACAAGATGGGGACCATGGTTCAAGCTATCTAGAACTTGCAGAGTTCATCACCACAGCAAGTGCACAACCCGAGAAAGACCTTCACCAACTATGGAGAAGGATTGCATTCAACATAGCTGTTTCCAATACTGACGACCATTTGAGAAACCATGGTTTCCTCTTAACAAAAACAGGGTGGAAGCTCTCCCCAGCCTATGACTTAAATCCATCACCAAACAGCTATGCCCTGAGCCTCGCTATTAACGAAGTAGACCATTCACTAGACTTTTCACTTGCCCTTGAGCAAGCCCCCCTGTTCTATCTCAGCAAGATGCAGGCTATAGCAATACTGGAAGAGGTCTCTGATAGCGTAAGCCAATGGGAGAACACTGCAAAGGGATATGGGTTATCCTCATCAGAGTGTAGACAGATGGAGTCAGTATTCAGACTGTATTCCTGATATCAAAGTATTCAAATTTGTCTGAATCATACCGATCTTCAACCAATGCCAGCTATCCTCCCTTCCAATGAACATTGGGATCATCATTACTTACGATTAATATACTCGTAATTCCCTAACCAAATGATATCTACGGGTTTTATCGGTGGCCTCTGTATGGTAATGCCAAAACAGGTCAAGGTATATCATTCTCAAACTTACAATGACTGGAAATTCTAGGAAATTTTTTAGCACTCTCTGGATTCTCACGCTTGATAAGACCCTCTGTTATCGTATTATTGATAATTCTTGATGCTAGTGCACTATTCTTGTCATCAATTCCCAAACGTTCTCTCAGAGACTTGTTTGTCATTGTCACACGATTGACATACTTCAAACAAGTATGAAGATAGCTTGCATGTATCTTCTCTTGCAGTAAAAATTTAGTCAAAACACTTTGATTTACAAATAGGATTTTCTCGCTATTTTAGAAATGTTTTCTGGAACAATCCAAGTGGTTGGTAACATGGTCTTTTTCTGAGAACAAAGCACCCCCCAGCTTCCCTAGCTGGGGTACCTCGCTTTATCAGTATCTTTGTTTCTTGTCTTTATTCTCTTCTACTCAGCTTCAACAGGAGCACTACTCTCATCCTCTTCAGCAAAGCTCTCCTGGCTTAGCTGCACAAAGGTGCTCTCCCCTACATCACCATACAGAAGCAACTGATCGAGATACTCGATGGCTGCCCGTATCTTGGATCGCAGGAGGTGCCCTCCACTTTTTACCGTGGAGAACATCGACTCAAGATTGACATCCGGCTGCCAGTCATATGCCTTGCCGTGAAAGAGTATGATCTTCTCCAGCACCTCGATGATCTCGCTCTCGCTCAAAGGATCAAGCTGTGGTGCATCGATGATCGCCTCTAGCACACTCTTCATCGGCTCCTCATCTTCTGGATAGACCTCACTGAGGTTCTGGAACTCCTTCTTTGCCTCAATGACATCCTCCACATAGGAGGAGGTGAAGGCAAAGAGGGAGAAGGTCGACTCCAGCTGCTTGGGCGGGAACAGGAAGTGTGCCATGTTGTTGTATGCTTTCAAGCGGGTCTTCTTCCCTAGCCTTCCTACAAGCTCAGACTCATCGAATAGGATGACCCAGCCGCTGTAGCCTAGTTGCTTGAACAAGTGGCTTAGGAAGGCAACATAGTCCTGGGAGTGTTTGGTCTTGGCAAAGTTCATCTTGAAGGTGACCTTCTCATTGAAGATACGCCTATAGATCTTCTTTATCTGTTGGTTGGGTACAAAGTCCCCTTCCAGGTCAGTCTGCAGAAGGAACTGCTCATCCTGGTCATCGGTGTTTATCAGCGACCTGAGGAGGTAGTAGAGCCTATCTGTCTCCAGCTGTGTAGCGGCAAACAGCAACAGGTCACTGGTTAGCTTGGCATTGGGGGTAAGGCGCGACAACTCCTGGAAGAAGCCTGGCTGCAACCTGTTGGGAAGGTAGGTATTGCTCACCAGCTTCTGATAAACCAGATACAACTTGTCCAAGGGTGTCTCCTTGCTCAAGGAGAGCATGGAGACCACCATATTATTCTTATGTGCTATGTTGAAGACCGTGTTCAGCAGATGGGTCTTGCCCTCACCATACTTGCCGCTGATGATCATGCCCTCACTCGCTTCATCAGCGACTACAGCATCAAGACGGGTGACGATATCCTCCAGCATCTGAGGTCGAGCCTCACTGAAACACTGGCCGACTGCCCTGGAGGGAATACCCGACCGTAGGGCCTCTATCATATGGCGCGCTTCAAAATCAAAGCTCATACTTCGTCTCCTTCATCACTCTCTTTCTGAAAGCCCAAGGTAGCCTGCCCGACAAGGCGAGGAAGGGAGATAGCTCCCATCTTCGCCTGTCTGATAAGAGTTGCTGCCCTCTCTTCATCAAGGACCGTAGCTACAACATCAACATGGCTCACCACTTCTGCAAGTCGCCTGGACATCTCCACCAACAGGGCTGGGGAGTACTCCTGGTCGGCTACCTGGTCCAGGTCCACAATATCGGAAAACTTGTTGATGCGGCTTCCGACGATCTCATTCTGGATACGCATCCACAAAGCCTGGTAGGACTTCACCCCGGCATTGTCATTGTCCAGCAGTTCCCTTCCAAAGGCGAATACAAACATGATGTTCTTGAAGTTGTCGATATCGTCTATCAGCTGACGGATACTTTCGTAGGTGTCCTCCCTCTTCATCTTGGTGTAGTGCATCGGATTCAACCCTGACCTGTCCACCAGGACCTCAAGGTTGTCTATGGTCACCAGCAGGCCTGAGTATCCGCTGAGGGTAACCACTTCAGCTAAGGAACGCAGCATGTTACGTGCGTTGTACTTGGTGATCTTGCTCGGAGCCAAGCCCAAAGGTCTCATGGTCGTCACCCTGATCTTCTTGTCCCCGTGCATCCAGGCAAGCAACAGGTCCCTATTCTGCTCCTCTAGTGAAGGATGACCCAGCATCCCTCCACAGATGAGGCTGCAAGCAAGGGCAAAGTTGTTATCAAGATGCGGGTTGTCGAGGAACATCTCCCTCAACTGTTGGCGTATCTCCCGACGGTTAAGGGCATCGGCCATGGCCTGCTGCCCAAGCAGGTCGATGAAAGTCATGCCAGGAGAAATATCTTCTGGGTTGTATCCCATCCTCTCCACTATCTTGTCGCTGCATCTCTGTAGCAACGCAAGGATATCGCTTTGCCGGAGAATCTCCAGATAGACTTCACGAAAATCATTGAGCCATATCTGTTTTGCAGAAAAAGCTACCGTAACGTACCCTTCCTTCTTGGCGAGGGAAGAGACGAGGTTGAGGGTGTGGGTCTTCCCACTCCCTCTCTGCCCTGTCAGAAACTTGATCTTGCTTCCACCCTCCTTGAGAAACTCGCAAAAGTAGCGGTCGCGCCAGAAGTCAGTGATGAACTGGACCCCTACCGTCAGAGCATTGAGCATCTCTTCGCTTTGGGGAACATCCCCAAAGGAGAGTTGCGCGATGGTTGTTGGGATCTTAGGGTTTTCACCAAGTGTTTCGACCATGGGCCACCTCGTTTACAGTTTTTCTCTTAGTAGAAGCGGATGGTGGCGAGGAACTCCTCGTGACCATTCCTATCCAGGATACGTATAGCCTTCTTGTTTTCCCTGCTGGTACCCCACTGGATCATACGCCCACCCTTGATCTCAACAGAAGTACCCTCATGATAGAGGCGGGCCAGGTCAAAGGCGTAGCTTTGCAAGTCATAGTCCCTGCGGAAGCGGCTCATGGGTACCATGTAGGTATAGAGCTTCTGCAAGTACAGGTCACTGCCCGCCTTCTTCCCAAGGTCGGCAAGGGCAAGGTCGTAGGCATTGACAAGTTCAGCGGCAAATTTGGTTGCATTGAAGGAGGCCTTCAAAAGCTTGTCCTGGCCCTTCTTGATAATCTGCACCAGGGTGTAGGGACGAAGGCAGGCGACTTTCTTGCGGTCAAGATAGATGTCCTGGTTTTCCACATCAATGCGAAGCTTGTTGGGGAACATCTCAAAGTTAGGGAAATCCCCTTTGACATCCACCCCGTTCTCCTTGCATTGCTGGAGCAACTGTTCAGCAAAGTCACCACTTTCGATATAGCCCCTCTGGTCAAAGCTCGTCACCAGGGCCTCTATCTCTTCAAGCAGGGCTGTAACCTCTTCGCTTGCCCGTCTCATTTGAGCCGTGTCATTGATGCATTTGGTGAGATCCCCACCTTCCATCTCCTTGACAATGGCCTTCTGTAGCCTCGTCACGAGCTTTGTCTTATCTTTCAAGCTTTTTTCCAGGTTTTGGTACCGGGTATACAGGTCTTCGTAGTTCATGGATTCTCCCTTAGGTTGTGTAGGCAATCGACGAAATAATAGAGCATGACAGGAGGCATTTCAAGGGATGCATAGAAAATATATGCAATTCCCACAAACAAAAAATTAACACGGTAGCTAAGTCTCAATACCCATGCAGTGCTGGTATAAGCTCTGTTCCAAACACGGCATAACCGCAGTACGTTACAAACCCTTGCACCTCATGCTAGCCATTGTATTTTCACTCTATTTTATCCTGCATTCCTCCGTTGTACCCAATGCCACAACCCTTTCCTTTCTGGCTATTGAGCCCCCTTTATGCTATCTTCGAAAGCAAAGGAGCCTTGCGAGATGAAACTGACCCTCTACCCTTGGCAAGAAGCGTGTCTCGAAGCCTGGAAAGAGAACCAAAGCCGAGGCATCATCCAAGTGGTGACAGGAGGAGGCAAGACCATCCTCGCCCTTGCAGGGGCTCAGAGACTGCAGCAAAGGCTCAAGGGAAAGCTCCAGGTAAAGATCATAGTACCCAAGCAGTTCATGGTTGCCCAATGGACAGCAAGCCTGCTCGACAACAAGGAGACCTTTGGAGTTGAGAAAAGTGAGATAGGGAACTACTCCGGCCTCAACAAGGATAATCCAGACAAGCCCTACATGATCTACGTGGTCAATTCAGCACGCTATAAGCTCTCAGTCCATATTGCAGAGAACTTGAAGAAGGGAGAGCCGGTACTGATCATAGCTGATGAGTGCCACC
>CAYMRN010000034.1:0-10339 GCA_964392855.1 uncultured Sphaerochaeta sp. | reverse complement strand
CGAGGAGGTTGTGAAGGTCGCCCAAGGTCTCCTGGTAGGCTCCCACCAAGAATACTCCCAGGATATAGTCCTCCCCTTCTGGGGGAACATGGACCGGCAGGGTGTTTTCAAACCCATGTCGGCCTATGAAGCGATCGATCTTTCCCTCACTGTCACAGGTAATATCCGAGAGGATTGCCTGTCTGGTGGGTTTTGTGTCCAAAAGGTGGATCGGCATGATGGGAAAGAGCTGGTCGATTGCCCAGACATCAGGCAAGGACTGAAAGAGGCTGTAATTCCCATAGTAGATGTCGGAAAGCTGCCTTTCAAGTACCTTAAGGTGCGGCTTCTGATGATCCTTACCCTTCATAAGGGTGTATATCTCGCTGATGATAGACCAGTACAGGTGCTCGGCTGCAGCACGCTCACGCATGTTAACCTGTCCGTAGAGGAACTTGTTTCGTATCTCCTCACGGTAGTAGTTCAAGTCATTCAGACACTCCTGGGCGGTCTCCTCCTTGAGCATGGTTCGTACCGAGAGAAGGTTATCCAAGGCAGGCAGAAGCTCTTCTGCAATGGGTTCCTTCCTGCCCATCCCATTCCAGAACACGTTGGTATCCAGAATATTGAGCAGCAGGACAGAGTAGTAGGTGACCAGGGCTCTCCCTGACTCGCTTAAGATCGTGGGATGGGGTATCTTCTCCTGGTTGCATATGTTCATGATCTCCTCAACCACGTCCGAGCAGTACTCGGCGGTGGTGTAGTTGCGGCTGTTGCTGTTGTCAGTATGGCTTCCATCATAGTCGATGGCCAGACCCCCTCCGATATCAAGCAAGCCCATGGGTGCCCCCTCCTCCATCAGGCCGGCATAAAACCGGGCTGCTTCCGTAGCGCCCATCCGTATGGATCGTATATTGGGAATCTGGGATCCCAAGTGGTAGTGAAGCAGTTTCAGGCAGTCGAGCATACCTTCGCTTTTGAGCATATCCACAGCCGCTATCACCTGGGTGGTGTTCAGGCCGAAGACGCTTCGGTCGCCGCCGCTATCTGTCCAGTGGCCTCCGGCAACAGTGGAAGGTTTCATCCTGATGCCGATGATCGGCTTGATGCCCATGGCCTTGGCCCTCTCTACTATGATGGCAGCCTCTCCTGGCATCTCGATGACCAGGACAGTCTGCATGCCTAGGGCCATCCCCTTGAGGGCAAGGTCGATATACTCCTCGTCCTTGTATCCGTTGCATACGATATAGGCTTCAGGATCATCGACATAGGCAAGGGCTATGAGAAGTTCTGCCTTGCTTCCCGTCTCAAGGCCATGATGGTACTGTTTGCCAAATCGACAGATCTCTTCGATGACCTGCTGCTGTTGATTTACCTTGACGGGATAGACTCCCCTATAGGAGCCCTCATACCCGGCATCCTTGATGGCCTTTGCAAAACTTTCGTTGATATGCTGAATACGGTCATCTAGAATGTTGCTGAATCGCAGCAATGCCGGAAGCTTGGTTCCCCTGTCCTTCAAGCCGTTGGCTATCTCTAGAAGGCTGATGGAGGATTCAGGGGTGTCACGCTTGAGGCGAACCTCCACCTCCCCATTTTGCTGTATATGAAAATAGCCGTTACCCCACTCTTCAATACGGTAGAGGTCGGCTGAGTCTTTACTGTTCCACACATCGGTTGGCTTGTTCTGCATACACCCTCCTCACTGGTTAGCTTACCAGTATAGCAGAAAGTTACGATAGATAACATAGATACCATAGTAATGCTATAGGCTATAAAAAGTAGCCAAAGGAGGAAAAGAAGAGGGAGTTCCCATAAGAAACAAGACAAAGTGAATGTTCCTCTAGGCCAATTATTTGTAGGGCAGCTAAACCCTAGTGTAATCTGTAGGGATTGTAGGGCAGCCCTGGTACAGAACCGAAAAAGCACCTACAGGGATGCAAGCATACCCTTCAGCTGTTGCACTTTATTGGCAGTCACCTCACCCTTCACAAAGCCCACAACACTGCCATCAGAGGCAACAACCACCAACGTCCCGCTCTCATCTGAAGGGATACCAGCCTGTTGGGCAAACTTCTCCGTCTTGGAGACAAACAGTACCCCTACCTGAGAGGGTTCTGTCTTGTCCGCATACAACGCATGCAGGGCGCCCCTGATGGTCCCTTTCACAAAGAAGGGGACTCCCGACAGGATGGAGAAGTGGTAGACAGGGACTGCGCCCAAAGTCTGTGGGTTCTGATCAAAATACTGCTGCCACCCTATCATCTGCATCTGCTGCACTTCCCCGTTCTCACGGTCCTTGCCCATGGTGAGGGCAAAGATGGCAGCTCCGTTGTGCAAGGCGTCGGTGGGAAAGATAAAATTCTCACCGTCGGCTGTCTTGGTCTTCTCCTCCTCAAACGAGGCGGAGAAGAGCAGTGGCAAACACAAGGAGAGAATAACAATCATG
The DNA here is from genome assembly GCA_964392855.1 of uncultured Sphaerochaeta sp. GTDB lineage: Bacteria > Spirochaetota > Spirochaetia > Sphaerochaetales > Sphaerochaetaceae > Sphaerochaeta. Next base: position 7,911 of record CAYMRN010000034.1, on the reverse strand, counting down.
GCCAGTGTCTGTTTCTTCATACCACATGTATACACCAGGGAGCTGGAATTGTATAGGTTTTTATTGCTGTGGAAGGGGGCTGCCACTTGCCAAGAATGTACTTTGGGGTTTACTATCTTTATGGTATCATTTTGATACCATATCCTTCTATTCGGAGGTTCTGCCATGCACAGTTCCCAAGATATCACCCCCCTCGATTACGGCCACGAGAAAGTACTGCTCCACCCGATAAGTGGAATGCTCTTCCTTGTCATCAACACCCTTCTTATCCTGCTTGCCATAGCAGGGTTTGTATTTGCCTGTGCTGTCACCATGCCCATCACAGTGAGAATCCTGGTACTGGTGGTCACCAGCTTGTATGGCTTCGTAGTTGGGCCAATTCTCTATGCTGGGCTTAAGGTCATCAAGCCAAATGAAGCTCTGGTGCTCACCCTCTTCGGGAAGTATTACGGCTCCATCAAACATCCTGGATTTTTCTTTGTGAATCCCTTTGTCAGTGCGGTGAACCCTGTGGCAAAGAGCGAGCGTACAGCTCAGAGGAACGCTCCTAAAACCCTTGAACAGACAATGACTGTCCAATTGGGGAGCAGTCCTGTCATCAACAAGAAGATCTCCCTGAAGGCTATGACACTGAACAATGAGCGCCAAAAGGTCAATGATGCATTGGGAAACCCCATCATCATAGGGTTTGTCGTCATCTGGAGGGTTGTCGATACTGCAAAGGCAGTCTTCAATGTGGATAACTTTGCAGAATATCTCTCCATCCAAAGTGATTCGGCATTACGCAACGTAGTCAGGCTCTTCCCCTATGACGCTCCAGAGGAGGAGGATGAGAAATCCTTGCGTGGAAGCAGCAAGGAGGTTGCCAACGACCTCAAGAGGGAACTGATGAGCAAGGTGGAGATGGCAGGCCTTGAGATCTTGGAAGCCAGGATCACCCACCTCTCCTACGCACCTGAGATTGCCGCTGCAATGCTGCAACGCCAGCAGGCTTCTGCTATAATAGCAGCAAGGCAGAAAATCGTAGAGGGAGCTGTGGGCATGGTGCAGATGGCCCTGACCCAGCTGAGCGAGAACTCTGTGGTTGAACTTGATGAAGAGAGGAAGGCTGCAATGGTCAGCAACCTGCTGGTCGTGCTGTGCGGCAACCGTGATGTGCAGCCTATAGTGAACAGCGGAAGCCTGTATTAAGAGAACATAGAGAGGTGAGATATGGCGGCAAACAACAAGGAAAAAGAGAAAAAACAGGTATTGCTGCGTCTCTCATCTTCGTTGTGGAAGGAAATTGCTTCCTGGGCGGAAGATGATTTCAGATCCATCAACGGTCAGATAGAGTTCCTTCTGAGTGAGAGTGTGAGAAGACGCAAGAAGACAGATCTTGACGATAGCATCTAGGGCCACAGCTCCCCAGACCAAACGATCATGCATAGGCTTACGATCAAGAACGCCCCTGGCATTCCAGAGGCGTTCTTTCACATTCACTGATCAGAGAACTCCGGCTGCTTTCAGATCATTGATGTTCAAAGAGTTGGCATAGGGGATTTCAAGCTTGCCTTCATTGACCATCCTGATGACCTTGTCCCTATGGGGGGAAGAGAGGTCGACACCGACAATCTTCCAGTTATTGTCCACCTTGGGATAGATGGTCCCCATCTCCTTGATATGGGCAACGAGCATGTCACGAATAGAATTGGGGGACTCCCACTCCTTGGTACCGGAAACCAGTTTCTGTGCCTTGAGGGCCGATGAGTACCGGTAGTTGTTTACCGCAAGGGTGAGCCTTTGGGTATCAGAGAGGGGTTTGCCCTTGAACTTCACGTTCACGATCCGCTTGCCCACTGGCTTGGAAAGGTCAATCTGATAATCCACACCTGCAAACATGTCGTACAGATATCCAGGCTTCTCAGCATTGAAGCTGATGGAGATGTCTCCAGGTTTCCACTGGTTATAGCAGGCAGCCGACCACTCCATATACGCCTTCAGCTCAGCTCCTGTGACCTCCACCCTATAGAGGGTGTTGTCAAACTTGTAGATGCCAAAGATGGTTCCATAGTTGATGGGTCCTGCAGGGATGTCACTTGTGTCTGAAAACAGTGCCGCAGCCGAGACATCTGCACCTGAATTGGCCAACTGAACACTGTTGATGAGGTCCATGACAGCAGTATCACGAAGCTTGCCCTCAGGGATACCCATGATCTCATTCTTGGGCTGGAAAGCAACGGCAGCGGTTCCAAAGATACCACCACCCGGCTTGCCATCGGAAGTGGGTGCACCTCCGGAAATGAAGTCTCGGGTCTTCTGGTGAGCTTCCATGATGAAGGGGTCCTTGCGTATCAAATCACTTGGCGGGTACTCATCCATCTTTACCAGGGCAATCTTGCGTGAGATCACACGCTTGTCGCCATCGAGACCAAGGTCGATGCGGATGATCTCCTTGCCAAGGTTCCTCGCACCTCCAACAACAGTATCACCGTGGATATTGTTGTAGGAGTTGTGGTCGTGACCCAAGATCAGGACATCAAGCTCGGGACAGAGTTCCAAAATAGCATTTCCCCCATCACTGCCACCCTCTTCATCATACTCGGGATAGATCCCTACGTGGGCGACTGCAATGAGAATGTCAACCTTGCCCTTCAGTATGTCCACTACCCTTCTGCACGCAGGACCTACTGCGGCGAATACGAACGGGTCGGTCTTCTCCCCATCCCAGCGGGGGGCATTGGGGTTTGTCAGGCCGATTATGCCTATCTTGAGGTCCCCTCGTTCTATGATGGTGTACGGCAGAGCTGCCATGGTCCCGTCGACTCTCGCCATGTTTGCTGCAAGGACAGGGAAGTCTGCAAGAGCCTGTACCCGCCTGATAAGCTTTTCACCAAAGTTGAACTCATGGTTACCGAGGGTGAGGGTATCATACTGCAAGAGGTTCATCGCCCGTATCACCGGGTGGGGACCATCCTGCTTGTTGTAGATATCATCAGTCATGATATTGCCCTGCAGCACATCACCGTTGTCGACAAGGATGACATGGCTCTCTTGTGAGCGTACCTCTTCGATGTAGGTGGCTAGTCTTGCCATCCCGTCATTATTGCTCTCCTTGTCATTTTCATAACTGAACCCCCATACATTGCTGTGGAGGTCCGTCGTTGCGAGAATGGTCAGATTCTGGGTTTCGGGCAAAGGTTGGGCAAAGAGCACTCCCAACGAAAGCGAAATGACCATCATGAGCAGAACACATAGTTTCAAACCACGATTTCTCATCGTTTCCTCCTGGATTTGGATCGAATGGGGTCTTCGTCCATCCTTGTGCGTGATAGCCAATTGTACCACCACAGTACAGACAGCACAAGAAAAGAGTTTCAGTTGATTTGGTGGAGCAAAACAAGTATTTACTTTAAAAGTATAAACTTATCACACATATATGGCCCTTGTTTCTCCCAGGGGAGAAGCAAGGGCCATAGGATATACACGAAAAAAAGAATGACTGAATTTCCGATCAATGATTCTCTGGCTTGAAGTAATTTCCCACCAAGTTCGCTGTGACCACCAACAGGACGGAGATCCCGATCATGATGATACCCAGGGCAGAAAGCCTGCCCCAAAGCCCATCATCACTGAACTTGAGGATCTGCACCGCCATGGTCTCCGTCCCAGGCCTTGAGAGGACCACAGAGAGGGAGAGCTCCCTGAAGAACATCGTAGCCATGAGTATCCAGCCCGAGACGATTCCAGGGACCAGTAACGGAGCTACTATACGTCGGATAGTGGTGAGGAACGAAGCTCCACAGACGGTGGAAGACTCTTCCAAGTGGCTGTGGATCTGGATGAAGGCGCTGGTCATCGGCCTGATGCCATAGGGCAGGTAGGTAGCGATGTACCCTATGAGCAGAGCCCATATGGTCGAGTAGAGGGGAGTACGCACAAAGAACCACATGAAGCCTATACCAATTACGATACCGGGAAAGGAGAATGAGAGAAAGCTCAAGGACTCCAGGATACCGGAAGCCTTGGTCTTCACCTTTACAATGACATAGGAAATGAAGATAGAGAGCAACGTCCCCAGTGAAGCACCGACAATGCAGAGGAACAGGCTGTTCTTCAAGGAAGAGAGCGAGATAGGATCGTTGAGCACATTCTTCCAGTGATCGAGGGTCATCGTAGTGAACGCCTTCACACTAGGCACCATTGAGTAGGGTATGAAGGAAGTGTACAAGAGCACAAGAATGGGCAGCATGATCAGGATAAAGGAGAAGACGATTAGAAGAATGAACAGGGGTATCCTTGCCTTATTGAGGGGGATGACCACTGGCTTGAATCCTCGGCTGGAGACAGTGACGTACTTCTCGCTGGAGCGGGTCATATACCGGTAGACATAGATCAGGGAGATGGAGAGCACCAGGATGCTCATGCCCACTGCCGCAGCCTTGCCATAGTCCGCGATGAACCCTGTGGTGACCGTACGATAGATGTATGTTGCCAATACATATATCCTCCCTGGCATTCCTAGGACCGAGGGTACAGCAAAGGAAGCGAGGCACCTGACGATGCATAGGATGAAAGCTGCCAGGATGGCAGGGCGCAATACCGGAAGGGTTATGCGAAAGAGTGTCTTCATGTTCCCTGCGCCAAAGACCTTGGAAGACTCCTCTAGCGAGATGTCAAAGGAAGCCATGGCAGGTGCGATGATCAGGTAGGCGATGGGAAGGTCCAACAGACCTTCCACCAAGATCATCCCCCTGATGCTATAGATGTTGAACGGGGCATGCTCCAACTTGAAGATGTTCATTATCAGGAGGTTGAGTATCCCATTGGACGGATTCAACAACAAAGCCCAGCTTACGGCAAAGAGCACGTGCGGTATCATCATAGGGACAACAGAGATCACGCGGAACATGAACTTGCCGGGTATGTTGGTCCTGTTATTCAGATAAGCCAGAAACAGGGCAAGGACGGTGGAAAACAGAGCTGAAAACACCACGAACACCAGCGTGTTGCCCAGCACTGAATAGAAGGCCGGGTCGGTGTATACCGATACGTACTTGGAAACAGTAAAATCCCCAAAAGTGTTCAGACCCTTGGAAAAACTCCCGATTACCAGCATCACCACAGGACTGAGGGTTAGCAGGGCGAGGACCACAATAAGCAGATACGTCAGTCTAGATTGGCGTTTTACCATTGTTCCATCCCCTATTCTGAAACCAGAAGACAGTGTTCCGGTTTGACGGAGAATACGACGGGGTCTCCTACCTCAAGGGTTGACTCGGGGTCTACCTTTGCCATAAACAGCACATCCCCTACCCTGATCTCGCTCTCATACACTTCACCAACGAAGACCATGGTCTCCATCACTCCGGTCAGGGTGTTTTCCTTCTTCTCTTCCCCAGGAAGGGCAAGATCGATGAACTCAGGCCTGATGCAGAGGGTCAGCTCACTTTCAACTGGATAATCACGCTCCTTGCAGACAAACTCGCCTAGGGAGGTCTCCACTACGGTAAAGTTCTTCTTCTGTTGCTTTACCTTTGCAGGAATAAGGTTGGACCTGCCGATGAAGTCAGCAACAAACTGGTGTTCAGCATTGAAGTAGATCTTCTTTGGTGCCCCTATCTCAACTATTTTTCCGGCACGCATGACCCCTATGGTGTCCGACAGGGAGAGAGCCTCGACCCTATCGTGGGTGACATAGACTGCCGTGATCTCCAATTCGGTGAGGAAGGAACGGAGTTCCTTTCGGGTCTCCTCACGAAGCTTCGCATCCAGGTTTGACAGCGGCTCGTCAAAAAGGATGACCTTGGGCTTTGCAACGAGGGCCCTTGCAAGGGCCACCCGCTGCTGTTGCCCTCCGGAAAGTTTAGTGGCAGGACGCTTCTCAAACCCATCCAATTGCACAAATCTCAAGGTTTCACGAACCCTCTCCTCAATTTCAGCCTTGGGCATGCCCTGGTTCTGCAGAGGATAGGCAACGTTGTTGAATACATTCATGTGGGGCCAAATGGCATAGGTCTGGAAAACCATTCCCAATCCCCTCTTCTCAGTCGGCAAGTATATGTCTTTTTCACTCGACCACACTACAGTATCGCCGATGGTTATCTCCCCTTCATCAGGGGTCTCCAAGCCTACGATACTACGTAACAGGGTGGTCTTTCCACATCCGCTCGGTCCAAGGAGGGTGAATATCTGATTGGCGGGAATCTTCAGATTCACGTCATCAAGAGCCTTGATGGTCTTTCCCTCTGAATAGTAATATTTCTTAAGTCCTCGAATTTGTATTTCCATGAGAAACGTCCCCTACTAGTATGTTTTTGCTTACAGTGCAAAGATTTTTTCGAATTCAGCACCCCATTTCAGGAGCTCCTCATCAGAAAGGTCACGAATAGGAATTACCTTTGCCTTGTCGATGCCATCGATAGGGGGGAATACTCCTGGGGTCAGAACATATTCGCCCACCTCGGTTGCAAGCAGGCTCATCGCCTTGTCAGCAAGCCAGTACTCCATGAATGCTGCCGCTGCATTGGGATGGGGGGCTGTTGTGGTGATACCGATAGCTCTGGGAGAACCAAGCATCGGCTGTTCAACCTGAGCCCAGGCAAGAGGAGCTGGTGCTTTGGTGATGATATACTTGGGCATGGAGATTCCAATAAGCTTCTCACCACTCTCAATGGGAGCTGGGGTAGGTCCGAAAGATGCTACAAACATGGGCTTGTTTGCTGCAAGACCCTTGAGGAAATCCATCCACTTGGCATCAGAACCAAATATATTGTTCTCCTTCAGACCGACAAGCCAGGAGATGGTAGTGGCGTGGTTGCCAGGGTTGGCCATGACAATCTTATCCTTCCATTTTGGATGGGTGAGGTCCTCATAGCGCTTGGGTACATCAGAGGGTTTTACGAGCTCGGTGTTGTAGATAAGGGCGACATACTCGATCCCAAACTGATAGATGCCACCATTGTTTCTGGTCCATTCAGGATAGGACTGGGCTACTGGGGAGAAATAATCCTCAATGACCCCATAGGATTTCAAAATTTCCAACACTGGCAGTGGTGCCTGCAAGACGTCAGCGGACAATTTGCCAGCCTGAAACTCGGTAAGTACAGTTGAGGCAAACTTGGAGGTGGAAAGACGGGTATTCTCTGCAAGAACACCGGTGTCTTCCTGGAATGCGGCAAGAATTGGTTCGATAGCCGTGATGCTGGCATACATGGATACCTTATCTTCCATAGCTGTCGATACTTCTTTTGGTGCTTTTTCTTGAGCCCCAGCGGCAAAGAGCATGCTTCCCATCAAAAGGAAGCTCATGGCGATACACACGATCCTACTTGTTCTTTTCATTTCTTTCTCCTCTGTATAGATCCTACGTTTTGAAAAACCAAAACGATAGCTACCGGTATTTCATTGGGGTGATACATGTGAAATCCTTAGCTGAAATCGCTTAACAGATGTCGCATCACCTAAAAAAACCTTGTATCTGACAACTATGCAGTACCCACATTTCTGCAAAATCCAGTGCACAATATCAAATTGCGCCATTAGACTTATCATAGCATACTTTTTTTGGCTCTTGGCAAATAAATATGGGATACCTGAGCTGTAGCGCTTCCACACAGAGCTTTCAACAACGAGCAGTCAGAAAAACCGTTTCCTTGTTGTGTGCAAGGGTCCCCCCCTGGGTGTTAGGAGAACGATGTGATTGTTGTTCAATCCTGACAGAAAGTCGCCCACAGCGTTTATTCTGAAAAAATATTCTCAAGTTCGGCCAGCTACTTATTCTACAGAAATTACTGAAATGCTATGCTATGGCCATGAAGTGAATCTTGTCCAAATATGGTTATTCTCTCCTCTGGGTCCCTAGGTTGCTAAGCAAAAAAACTCTTTCTGATACGTATCAGGAGCATTAGTATGAGAAGATGTATTCTCCTC
>CAYMRN010000033.1:0-10394 GCA_964392855.1 uncultured Sphaerochaeta sp. | reverse complement strand
TTTAGTGTCTGCTTTTTCCTTTTGGCCATATCCATCCTAACCAGGCGGTACAGCGAAGCAACGGCGGGAACCCCAAAGAGGATACCTAGAATCCCCCAGAGCCCTCCTCCTATGATGATGGCAGCAAAGACCCAGATTCCAGGAAGCCCTACCGAGGAGCCCACCACCCTAGGGTAGATGAGGTTCCCTTCCAGTTGCTGAAGAACAACCAGAAACAGGATAAACAGCAGGGCAAGCTTGAAGTTGTCCGGAAAGATAAGGACAAACCCTATTGCTCCCCCTAGGTATGCCCCAATCATCGGAATGAAGGCTGTTAGCCCAACCACCGCCCCTATGGTCAGGGCGTAGGGAAAACGAAAGATCATCATGCCTAAGGTGCATAGGACCCCTAAAATCACTGCCTCAAGGAGCTGGCCGGCAAAGAACTTCGAAAATGTCTGGTTCACTACAGCGACTATCGTCCGAATCCGCTTGGTATGGCGAGGCTTCCCATAGACATCGAGCAGACGATTAGCCTGGAAAAGCAATCGCTTCTTCCCAAACAACAGGTAGAGGGAGAATATCACCCCGATGGCAAGATGGACAAATGTGGTCAGGGCGGAGCCAACAAGGCCAAGCGCATAGTCTGCAAAACTCGGTATGCTTGCCACTAGCTTTTCACCGGCCTCGCCAAAGAACGATTGTGCTTGCGTGAAAGCAGATTGCCACGCAGGCCTGTTACTGACAAAGGAGGCTATAGCGTTTTCAAGATCATCTAAAAGCAGGGGTAGCTTTACTACAAACTGCTCAATGGCAAGCTTCAGCTGGGGGAGCAGCACCAGCAAAGCCCCAAACAGAAGTGCTATAACGATGATGAGAGACAGGAGGATGGCAAAAGGGCGTGAGACGTTCTTTCTCGTCTTGAAAAGTTTGGCACACAGCCTCTCAAGGGGTTTGACCATCAAATCCACCAGAAAAGCCATGACAAAGCCCATGATGAGCGGAGTCAAAAGATTCAGAACCTTCTCTATGACGGAGAGCACTTTTGCAAAACGCACTACGACCAGGGCAAGAAGCCCTGTAAGCACAAGCAGCTTGACCACCTGACGAAAATCCATAGGCCCTTTTATTTCCATACAAATATCCTACACCAGAAGGATGCCCTGCGATACCCTAATGACAAAAACAGGACACTACAGCATCTGGCTGAACTCAACCTTCTCCTTATTGGGGCCCTCTATAGTGAAGAACCTTACTCCACGTTTCCAGAATGGAAGACTCTGGATGCCATCCTCAAGGGTTGTGTAGCCAAGTTTTCCGACCTCCCTATAGGCCGCTTCGATATCACTGACATCCAAGGCGATATGGTCGATGGCACCATGGGCCATCGCGCCCTGGTGATTCTGATACGTCTCGATCATCACCTGCTTCAATTGAAGGAATGCAACTTCCTCACCGTTGTTGTTGGTCTCATACTGCCTCTCAAAGCCAAGGCTCTGGTAAAAAGCAAGAGTCTTTTCCAAGTCGTTCGTTGGGATGCCAATGTGCTGCAGACCGGTAACATAGCTCGCAATACCCATATCTAATCTCCTATATGTTGAAATGTGCTCTATAAAAAGCTGCTATCTTCTGCTTGTAAACGTCTCCCCCAAGAAGGGATGCACAACCGAAGAGGGAGCCTATGGCCGCCTCATCCAAAAAAGGAGAGAGGACAACAGGCAGGCCAAACTCCTCTTGGAGCAACGTCACCACCAGGGGGTTCTTACGCACAGCATTACCGCTGGCCACAAGAAAAGAGATCCCCTCCATCTTGATGAAAGGAGTGTGCAACTCCTTTACTATCCCCCTAAGGAACGCCTGGGCGAGGTTTCCCAGGGTGAAGTTATGCGTATCGATATTCGTGATCGAACCATTGACTTCTCCCCCACACCTGTTTCCCAGAAACTCGGTATCCACCTGTAGGGTGTTCTCAGGACCTGCTTCCAAAGCAAGACGGTTGAGGATCTCATAGACCCGCTTGTCAGTGGCTATCACGCCAAACTGAGCGAGCATATCCTTACAAAAATTCTTGAGGTAGAGGTAGGACCACCCCCCACAGAGGCTTGCATAGACCTGTATGAAGGAGGAGCCAAGAAGAGGTCGCACTTCAACAGCAGGGGAAGGGTTTTCGCTCTTGCCGGGAATTGAAAACTGACCGCCTGTGCCTATATTCACCACCCCGGCCATAGTGAAACCCGTAGAACCAAGAAAGCTCGCCTGATTATCCCCTATGGGAGAGCAGACAAGAGTTGAGCTGGGCAAGCCAAACTCCTGGGCAACTGGAGCGAGAATCTTTCCCACAGGGGTGCAGGGGGCAATGGTAGGAGGAAACAGGGAAAGGGGAATCCCCAAGGCTTGCAATTGAGGAGCATTCCAACACCTGTTCTGGATATCAAACACCCCAGTGCTTGAAGCCAGGGTCTCGTCAATGGAGAAACAGCCGGAAAGCTTACCTAGAATGAAGGAGGCTATAGTGCAGATGTGCAAAGGTTCAGAAGGAAGTCCCCCCTGAACCAGAGATACCAGAGTGCGCCCAGCATACCCCTTATGCAGGAGGCAGCCATTAGCCTGCTTATAAGACTCCTTTGTAGGGAGCTGGACAGGACGTGCATCACGCCACGTGATGAGGTTCGTGCGAGGATTGCCCATCTGGTCTATCAGCAAGATACCGTGAGCCTGGGCGGTTATGGCGATGAACTCCACTGAAGAGAGGCTCGTCATCTCACGCAACAGGGTTTGCACGATAGACCAGGTGATTAGGGGATCCTGCTCATGCCTGCACGTATCCGAAAGAGGGACATCGGAGGCATTCTCCTCAGTTACAGTCTGGACTACCTCCATGGAGGAGAAGTCAAACTGCACGAGGGTTATCTTTGAAGTCCCTATGTCGATGGCAAGGCCTTGGGTCAATGAACGGCTCATAATGCTTGAAGCATACGCTCACGCATTTCACCTTGTCAATGAAAGATTGCGACTATCCCATATCACTTACCCGACAGAGTCCTCCATAACCTGCTTCAACACTTCTACCGTCAATTGTTCCGTGCTCTCCAAAACCAAGTCAGAGCCAGGGAGATCAAGCTCCTGCCCTATGCCTACAGCACTCATCCCTGCCCTCTTGATAGCCTCAATGCCAGCTTTTGCATCCTCCACGCCAACACAATCAGTGTACCAGACGCCTATCTGCTCACTGGCTGCAAGGAATATATCAGGTTCGGGCTTGGGTTTTTGCACACTAGCAATATCGGCAATGGCATCAAAACGGTCGAGGATACCCAGCTTTTCACATACGGTCCTCGCATTCCTGCTTGCAGAAGCAAGGGCTATCTTTATCCTATGCTTTTTCAGATCGGTAAGGAGGGCCAAGACCCCAGGGAAGAGGTCTCCGGGCGTGATGGTATCCAAAGAGGCTACATACGCATCATTCTTGCGTTTGAGGGCCTCCCTACGTCTCTCCTCTGGCCACGTGACGTTGTTGTGGGCAAGGATCACCTGTAGTGATGCTTCACGGCTCACTCCAAGCAAACCTTTGTTCACCTCACGATCAAAGTGGAGCTGGTTCTCCTCACAGACCTTTTTCCACGCCTTGTAATGGAGGTGTGCAGTATCACACAACACCCCATCGAGGTCAAAAAGCACCCCGCCTAGCTTGGGCCTGAGCGAAAAAGTCCTGCTTTCATCCTTGTTGAGGGTAAAGCTCTCATTGCGATGGACAAGGCTCAGAGCTGTCCCTGTCATCAGGGAGTAGGTAACCTCATCACCTCTGATATTCACCTTGAGAAGGCTCCCATTGAGGGTAAGACAGAAAGAGAGCCCCTCCCATGCGGCGGGAAGCTTAGGGTCGAAGCTGAAGGTTCCCTTCCAATCCCTGAAGCCGGCAAACCCATAGATGGTTGCCATCCAGGAGCCTGCCATGGATGCAGTATGGATCCCATCGGCCGAGTTGCCTTGGATATCATCAATATCGAGGCGCACAGTCTTCTTGAAATAGGTCCAGGCCTTCAGGCTATGCAACGAGTCACAGGCCATGATGCTCTGGATACAGTGGGAAAGGGAGGAGTCCCCACTCGTATAGGGCTCGTAGAAGGAGAAGTTACGGATTCTCTCTGCTTTGGAAAAGAGACCTGAGAGGAAGAACTGTGCAAGCACCAGGTCAGGCTGCTTGAGCACCCTATGGCGGTAGATCACCAGAGGGTGGAAGTGGAGCAGCAGCGGTTGCTTGTCCTTGGGTGTTGTGGCAAAGGGCCAGTCAGCCTTACTGAGGAAGGAGTCATCCTGAGCATATATGCCCAATTTTTCGTCAAAAGGAATCTTCATCGCCTTGGCAGCCTCTTTCCAAGAATCAAGCTCATCTTGCTCAAGTGCCAGAGGAAGCATCCTATCCTTCTTCTGGTACTGCTCAACCATCTCGGTGGCGAAAATCAGCGTATTCTGCGCCATCAGGTTGGTATAGGTATTGTTGTTCACACACGCTGTATACTCATCAGGGCCGGTGACCTCGTTGATGCAGAACTGCCCATCGATGAAGCAGCCCAGGCTCATATACATCCGGGCACTTTCGATAGCCATCTCCACATAGGAGGGAGGGGCCTCTTCTGCTGTTGCAGCGAGGTACTTCTCCACCGCATAGATGATATCGGCATTGATATGGTACTGGGCTGTCCCTGCAGGGTAGTAGGCACTGCACTCCTCCCCACTGATGGTCCTCCAGGGAAAGAGGGCACCTGCAAGGCTCATCGTCTCGGCCCTTTTGCGTGCCTTGGGAAGAATGGTATAGCGATAGTCAAGCAAGGCCTTGGCTATGTCGGCCTTGAGGTAGCAGAACATGGGCAAGGCATATGCCTCGGTATCCCAGAAGTAGTGTCCTTCATACCCCTCCCCTGTCAGCCCTTTGGCTGCCATGCTGGTCTTTCCGTCACGACCACAAGACTGAAGGAGGTGGAAGATATTAAACTGCAGGGCCTGTTCTGATCGCTTGTCTCCCTCTATGAATATCCTTCCCACCCTCCAGAACTCAGAGAGAAACTCCTCCTGCTTCTTGGCATAGGAGGCGAAGCCCTCCTGGGAACAACGGCGTGCACGAAAGGGAGCTGAATCATCTTCGGTGGTGTAGGCGATGAACTTGCCTAAGGTAACGCGTTCGCCCTTAGCAAGGTCAAAGGTATAGGATAGGGAAAGGTCTCGCTCAGAGGGGGTAACCTCCAAAGCCTCCTTGCTTGTTCTGTGGAATGCCGATCCATAGAGGGTGAGCCCGCTATTACGGGTCTTTGCAAAGAAGTTGAGGCCCTCCTCCTCGATGGAAAAGTGTTCGACAAGCAAAGGGTTGGAGGTAAACTTTGAACCTACACGTGGATCATCCTCTGATGAGCGGTTTCTCACCCCTATGTCCAAGAAGCTGGTCACCTTGATGGTAAGGTCCGTATCAACAGCCTCCACCGTGTAGGTAATGAAGGCACAGTGCTTCTCCACAAAGGAGACCATACGTTCGGTGGTTATCCTTACCCGATCGCCTTGTGCACTGCTCCAGTCGACAAGACGGGTAAGAATTCCCGTCCTATAATCAAGAAGGCGCGAGGATGCGTGTACCGTCCCCCTTTTGAGGGAGAAGGGAAGATTCCCTACCTCCAGCTCGATTCTCTTGGGGTCGGGAAGGTTGAGGATTGTCTCGTGGTTGGGAGCAAAGCCATAGGCACTCTCCCCGTAGGCAATGGGCTCACTGTCATAGAACCCATTGATATATGTACCTTTGTGGTACGTCCCTTCAGATTCCTCAAAATCCCCTCTGAGTCCCAGATACCCATTTGCCACGGTAAACAGGGTCTCGTTATGAGGTGTTTGGGAAGGGTCATACTCTGTGTAGCCAAAACTCATCGTATCCATGCATTAACCTTTGACTGAACCTGCAAGCAAACCTTTCACAAAGTATTTCTGCAGGGATAGGAAGACTATAAGGGGCAAGATCATCGAAACAAATGCACCGGCAGTCAGAAGGTGCCAATCAGAGCCTCTGGTTCCTGCCATGTTCATAAGCCTGACGGTAACTACCTCCATCATCTGTCCTCCTCCACTTAAGAAGACCAAGGCAACTAACAGGTCGTTCCACACCCAGATAAACTGGAAAATAGCAAATGATGCCAAAGCTGGAACGCTCAAGGGGATGATCAGGCGGGCAAACATCGTAAAGTGGTTAGCACCATCGATGAATGCAGACTCCAAGATCGAGCGGGGTATGGTAGATATGTAGTTGAACAGGATATAGGTGGCCAGCGGCAGCCCAAAGCCGGTGTGGGCCAACCAAATTCCCAGATAGGTACCGTTTAGCCCAATCTTCTGATAGTCACGCAAGATAGGGATCAAGGAGATTTGCAGAGGCACGACCAGCAAGGCGATGACCATCGCAAACAGCATCTTTCTTCCTGGAAAACTCATCCAGGCGAAGGCATAGGCAGCAGCCGCTGCTATGAAGATGGGAATGATGACCGCTGGCAGGGTTACCGTGATGCTCGAAAGGAATGCACTTCCCATGGAGGCTCCCCTCCTCGCTGCAGTCCCACCTCCGGCTGTCCCTACGGTGAAGCGCTGGCCTCCAAGCACCTCGTCATAGTTTTCCAGGGTGAAATCCTTCAGATTACCAAAGGCTGTCCACCATCCGGAGGAGGCGGTAGCATCACTGTCCCGAAAGGAGGTGATGAGAATCCCTGCTGTGGGAATCGTCCATACAAGACAGAACAGGATGAGTAGGAGGGTGATTATCTTTGTCCCACGTGTCATTTTTACCGTTGTTTTCATCAGAACACCTCCCGCTTGCTGAATTCCCTCAGATTGTAATAGATGACCGGACTGACAGCGAGCAAGATGATTATTGCAATCGCCGAACCCCGTCCGTAATCGAGGAACTTGAACATCTGCTTGTACTGTTGGCTTGCCAGCACCTCCGTGCCATACAGCCCGTTGGTCATGGAGTAGACAATGTCAAAGCTCTTCAGAGCTGCAAGCATGATGGTCGTGGAAACAGTGACAATACTGCCGTAGATGGAAGGGAGGACTATCCTCATCAGGACGGTAAACTCCTTTGCCCCATCGATACGGGCTGCTTCCTTGATCTCGTCAGAGACTCCCTTCAGGGCAGCAGAGAGCACCACCAGGGAGAATCCTGTCTGAAGCCAGACAAAGATGAGAATCAGAAAGAAGTTGTTCATAGGCGCTGTCCCCAGCCAACTCTTGGGATCGCCTCCAAAGGCTACTACCAGGGCATTGAGCAGGCCCGTCTGGTTTGCACCTGCAGGTTTGTAAGCGTACATGAACTTCCAGATGACACCGGCACCCACCATAGATATCGCCATAGGCAGGAAGACCAAGGTCTTTCCCAGCTTCTCAATGGCCGAACGTTCGGCCAGCAGTGCTGTCAACAGACCGAAAAAGACTGCAAACGCAGTGCCAAACAGGAGCCAGAGCAAGGTGTTGCCAAAAGCCGTGCGCATCGTAGAGTCTGTAAAGATATACTTGTAGTTCACAAAACCTGCAAAAGAAGTCGAATTCCTGTTCATGAAGCTCAATACAAGGCTTCTGACAGTTGGAATCAACAGATACCAACCAATGACTAGGATTGCAGGGCCGACAAAGACAAAGGGAATAATCTTGTTGTACTTTCGCGTAGGAAATAGCTGGACGATGAGGTTCATTGAGTAGAACAGGGCCAACACACTGCATGTACCCCATACAATGGCAAAGACTGTAGTCCATATTTGTGACATCGGGTTGCTTCTCAACAGGAGAAACCCTCCGATCATGACGAAAAGCGTGAGGGGAGCAAACACTAGGGTGCGCCTGACCAACTCCTTCCTCTCCTGATCTTTCTGTATCTGCATGGTTCCTCCCTTGTGAGAAAGGGATTCCGCAAAGGAGCGGAATCCCTTATAAAGACAACGAATGCGTTAGCGAGGCCAGCTCTTCTCAATGTTGGAAAGAACAGTCTTACCGTCCTTGCCATTCACATATTCGACCATACCGGTCCAGAAGGAGCCTGCACCAACTTCAGCTGGCATCAAGTCTGATGCGTCAAATCGGAATACTGTCGCATCGACAAGTGCCTTGGCAATCTCACGCTCCAGGCTGTTGCCGTAGTCATTGAAATTCTGGGTCTTGTGGGGGAACAGAGCTCCACCGACCTGGGCCCATGGTGCACATGCTTCCCACGTGGTCAGGAATTCCATGAACTCCTGGACGCCGGGCTTGTCATTGAACACCACGAACTGGTCTCCACCACCAAGAATTGGGGTGCCCCACTTCTCGTCGATGGATGGAAGGGCGAATACACCCACTTCCTCCTCAAGATTATCCTGGATGTTCTGAGGCATGAAGCCTGTGATGAAGTTACCCTGACGGTTCATGAACACCTTGGTTGGCTTGTCAAACAGAGGTTTGACAGAGTCACCGAAGTTTGTTGTCAGGATGTAGGGTGCTCCACCATAGACATATTTTGGATTCCTGAAGATCTCACCAAGATAGCCAAGTGCCTTCTGCACAGCCGGATGGTCGAAAGGAATCTCATGGTTTACCCACTGGTCATATACATCAGGACCTGCTGTTCGGAGCATGATATCCTCAAGCCAGTCAGTTCCTACCCAGCCTGTTGCGTTTCCAGACTCAAAACCGATGGACCAGGGATATCCCCCGTCACGAACGATCTGATCTTGCAGGGCTTTCAGCTCATTCCAAGTCTTGGGCACCTTGTAGCCTTTCGCTTCAAAGGCCTTTTTGGGGTACCAGACAAAACTCTTGGCGTTCACCCGGTGGAACACTCCATATGCCTTACCATCAAAGGATCCCAACTCTTTCCATACAGGAGCGTAGTTAGCATCGATCATCTCTATGACACGGTTGGAAAGCGGCTTGATATACCCTTCCTGAGCAAACTTGTGCATGATGCCAGGCTGGGGAAGAGCTGCAATATCCGGAGGGGTACCGGCTTCTGCCTGTACCAGAATCTGGGTCTCAAATTCCGGGCTTCCCTCATAGACTGCTTTATAGCCGCTCTTCTCATTGAACATCCTGATGATCTCATCAAAACGGGCAGCTTCCTCTCCTCTGAAAGCACCGAAGATGCGGATAGTCTTATCCTGTACCGCAGTATCCTTCGCTCCTTGTGCCCAGACACCCTGCATGACAAACAGCAGGACCAGGACAAATACCATACCCTTAGAAAGTTTTTTCATAACGTCCTCCTAAAACTTCGAGCATCACAACGTGATGCATGTTCACCTACAAATACTCAGTCGAACTCCGCTGTATGAGCTTCAGATCGATGAGACTCTTTCGCACGGGGCGATTCGGTTCCTTTATCCTCTGCAGGACCATCTCTGCAGCTTGGAAACCCGAATCTTCAAGACTCTGGTCTATGGTGGTCAGATTCACGAACTCAGCCATTTCGATATCATCAAAGCCGACAACACCCAACTCATCAGGAACAATTATCCCTAGCTGGACAGCACATTTGATGGTCCTGATAGCCAGGGTGTCACTAGAGGCAAAAATAGAGTCAGGGCGGTCAGGGCGGTCCAGAAGCTTCAGGATTCCCGCACTCGATACATCAGGAAGGTTCTCCCCTAGCCAGACATTGCGTCCCTCCACCTCTATCCCCTTCTCAGCAAAATACGAGGTAAATCCTTCTAGCCTCTGTTCTGTCGAACGTGCTGCATAGGGCCGGAGGGAAGCTTCCCCTACAAAGCCAGGCGTGCGATATCCATTCTTATGCAAAAAATCAGCAGCCATCCTACCCCCATCGATGTTGCTGATGACAATTGAGTCAAAACCCTCCACCTCAGTCTCAACAAAACAGACTGGGATTTCAGAGTTTCGCAACTTCCCGATCGTCGCTTCCTCTAAGTTCATACAAAGGGAGATGAGGCCATCAACACGCTTGCTCCCCACCAGAAGGTCGATATACCCGTCCAGCCCTTCACTGCTCTGCACTGAGTAGATCACCAGCTCGTAGTGATGGTCTGAAAGAACGGATGCAATCCCTTTCAACCTCTCCATAAAGGAGGACTCGGTAAAGAAGGGTGCGATAACTGCAATCTTCATCATCTGTTGGCGGGCTTTTGCCACAGCTTCCGCCTTGGGAACAAACTGCAACTCCTCAATTACTTTCATGATTCGGGCTCGTCTCTCCTTATTCACCATGGAAGGTGAATTTATTGCCCGAGATACGGTGGTAGGACTTACACCTGCAAGTTTTGCTACGTCATAGATGGTCGGTTGCTTTGGTGCCATTTCTTCTCCCTATACAAATGAAACTGCTTTCATGGAACTAGTTTCAGTCTACTACACTTTTCCCCGTTGTCAAGGGTGGGTATATCGCAACTAGATAAAAAAAG
>CAYMRN010000032.1:0-10406 GCA_964392855.1 uncultured Sphaerochaeta sp. | reverse complement strand
CATGGAGACAGCACAGCAAAGCAGGTAGCAGATGCTGTGACGATACATCCTCTTGCCCATCTCCCCGTACAGCCTTACACCTTCAAGGGTGCAGTCACTGACAAGTGCGCTTGAACAGGATTGGAGCTCGTGGTTTACCAAGGCGCCCACAACCGGATTGGTCTGATAGGATGGGGTGTCTGTTGTCTTCACTATACCAAAGGCAAGGAGCCCTTCTTCGACTGTCGATCCCATCTGTAAGCTGAGCTTTTTGTTGTTGTGTGTTACGACTATCTTTTTCATATATCTATCATACGGCCAAGGAGGGAAGAGAACAAGGGTAAAACGGATTGCAGTTTTTATGCTATACTGTCTCATCCAATGGAGTTTCAGCTGTTGTGATAGTACAAAGCGTGGTAGGTACCCTGAATTTATGGCTAAAAAACAGATTATGGCATTTCCCTATCGTCAACGGGCAATCCTTCTTGTTGACCTCAGCCAAGAGTCTTGGCAAAAAATTATCCTCTCTGAGGCAGATGCAAAATCTCTGTTGGGGGGGAGGCTTCTTGCGCTCTCCCTCTGGGACCGGTATGCATCCTATGATAGCCTTGACAGCAAGCTGTACGAGGTGGGCAACCCCGTAGTCATCGCAAGCGGAGCTGCTAGTGACACCTCAATGCTGTGCGCCGACTCCTCTACAATAGTCACCCGCTCCCCCGTTACCGGAAAGCTTGCAGTAAACAGCAACAGCAGCACCCTTTCCAAGACCCTGTTGGGTTGTGGCTACTCCGCCTTGGTAATTATCGGCAGGAGCCGTCGGTTGTGCAGTCTGGAGATTGATTCCCAGAAGGTGACTTTCTCCAATGCAGAACATTTCCATGCTATGACCACAAGTGAAGTCCAGAACCATTTCCGTGACCGCCCCCTCCTCTCCATAGGGCCTGCTGGAGAGCAACAGGTTCCGTATGCCTCTGTCGTCTACAGTGGGCTCAACATCACCCGCGGTGGGGTAGGTATGGTCTTTGGGCTCAAGAATCTCAAGTTCATCCTATTCCAATCCATTGCCAGCGGGCGTGAAAGCTATGATACCGAAGAGCTTGGGCTTTGTACCAAGCGCTATCGTTCCTTGCTTGCAAGGACTGAGATTGGCAAGGCTATGCAGGTAGAGGGCTCAGCAACCCTTTTGAAAAAGGCTAACAAGCATGGTTGGGCTGCCATTGACAACTACTCATTACGGGTTGATGGGAGGCTTTGGGGACTGTGCCCCAAGGTTCAGCCTACAGCTCAGGCTGGTGAGGGGCCAGTATGTGTAGGATGCCCGATCGTCGCCACATCCTCTTCATCAAATAAGAATATCCTTGATCTTTCCTCTCTGATGGCCTTGGGGTCCAACCTGGAGTTGTTTGACTCTCGCCGTGTATCGCTTCTGGTACAACGCTGTTCTGACAATGGCCTTGATCCCATCAGCGTAGGATCGATCCTCTCCTGGGCAAGGAAAACACGAAAAGAGGGTGGTTTGTCATTCTTGCCGGATTTGGAGAGTTTTACCGTTATGCAATATATGCAGATAGTCGATGCCATTGCATATCGCAAGGGCACCGGGGAACAGCTTGCAGAGCCTTTTTCCAAGTTGGTAAGCAAGTATGGGGGCAGCGATCATGCCTATATGGTGGATGCGCAGGCACTGCCTCCCTTCGATTATCGTGGCTTGCCCTCCCAGGCTATTCTTGCCGCCACAGGCGACGATACCCTGGTCTTTGCCGAGCTCATGTACGGTAATCGCTATCACAGGGGCAATGAGAGAAAGCTTGCCCGCTGGGCTGTATTTTCCCAGGACCTTCGCTATGCGATGGAGTCCTTGGGGCTGTGCAACTGGCTCTCAATTCCCTTTTACGAAAACTTTCTCATTACATTTCCCCACTTGCTGAGACCGAAAAATGCTTGGAAACTGCTTGCTAAGCTCACTTCCCTTTCTGAAGGGTACCAGGTAACGCCCCAAATGATATCAGAGATTGGTACAAAAACCTGGTCAGTGCAACAGCAGATCGACAACAGGCTTTTGAATCGTAGTGGCCGGTATGGCTCGTTGCCCGAACCGCTGCTGGTAGATGCAACCAGCAACTACCACGCTTCGCAGATAGTCCCCCTTGCCCGGTTGCTTGATGCCTACTGGTCTTTGCGGGGCATTGTATAGGTCGTCAGCTCGGTTATGCAGACATCATCCTTCAGTGAAAGGATCCTGATGCCGTTGCTATCGATGATCCCATAGGTGGGACCCAGGATATTCCTTGGAAACGTTGTCGAGCCCGGATTGACGCATATGATGCCCATGGCATCGGTATGTAGCTGTGGTGTGTGGGTGTGCCCTGATATGAAGATGTCTCCTTTCTCCAGCCCCAGGCCATAGGGTGAAGGATACCTGTCCCCATGGGTAAGCAGGACAGTCCTCCCTGCAAAGGAGAACGTATGCATAAGGGGGGGAAGGGGTAGCTGGGCTTTGGAAAAGTCATATGCATTGTCACAGTTGCCTCTGACCTGGAGAATTTCAAACGAATAGTTGGAAAGGGCCATTTTGAATAGAGTATTCTCTGGAGGGCACAGATCTCCTCCCAGCAAGAGCTTTGAAGCTTGAAGCTTCTCTGCTTTTTCAAGGAGTGTGGTAAGAGCTGACAAGGACCCGTGCAAGTCTGATCCAAAAAGTAGTATATCCATGCCTATATCCTATCACAAAAGCCAGGTAATGTGAATTTATACAGTTGGTGGCTGATATTCTTGTTAGTAAGCTATATTACTGGTAGACTGAGGGTGAAATTATATAAGAATTATAGGTTAGGAGGGCTCGTATGCCTGATGTAAGGAAATTGACCTGTAGTGACTCTCATGTCTTGTACTACCATGCATGGATTCCTGAAGGTGACAAGGTGAAGGCTGTAGTGCACCTTCTTCATGGAATGGCCGAACACAGCCTCCGCTATGACAGATTTGCACGTTTCCTCAACAAGCATGACATAGCTGTCTACGCCCAGGACCATCGTGGTCATGGCCTGACAGCGACCAAGGCAGAGGACACCCTCGGCTGGTTTGCCCAGGAAGGGGGGTGGATGCGAATTGCTGAGGACTCCATGGAGCTTGCCAATGTCATCGCCTCTGATTATCCGAAAAAACCGCTCTTTTTACTCGGCCATAGCATGGGTTCCTTCTTGGCCAGGACTGTCATCGCCGACTTCCCTGACCTGTATGATGGGGTCATCATAATGGGAACCGGCGCTTCTATGGGAATCCTAGGCAAGATCGGGGGCATGATAGCACGCTCTCATGTGAAGAAGCACGGTTCCAAGTTTGTTGATTCCCAACTGGACAAGATGAGCTTTGGCTCTTACAACAAGAGAATCCCTAATCCCTCCTCCTCTTTTGCATGGCTCAGTCGTGATGAGAAAGAGGTCAAGAAATATGATGACGACCCGCTTTGCGGCTTCGTCTGCACAGCAAAGTTCTTTGATGACATGTTGGAAGGCATCGGCTATGCCAACAGCCTTGAGCGGGCAAGACGACTGCACAGTGACCTACCCCTTCTGATCATCAGTGGAAGCATGGACCCTGTAGGGAACTACGGGAAAGGCTCTAGGAAGGTCGAGGAGTTCTATAAGCAAGCCGGCATCAAGGATCTTACCCTCAAGCTGGTAGAAGGGGCGAGGCATGAGATCCTGAACGAGACTGACAGGACAGAGACCATGAAGTACCTCCACTCATGGATCTTGGAAAGGGTATAGGAGCATGGGATTTCTCCGTGCCATAAAAAAGCGGAGCCTGGCATCAGTAAAGCTCGCTTCCCTTGCATTCAACCAGGCGATGAAGGACAACGTGATGCAGTCAGCCTCAAGTATGGTTTACTCCACCTTGATGGCCCTGGTCCCTGCTGTCACCTTCATCTTTACGTTTTTCAGTGCTTTTGGTGTTCTGGAGCCACTGGTCGACCTGCTTCGTCAGTGGCTTGCAGACATTGTCGGTCCCGAAGCTGGACTGCAACTCATGGAACTGCTGAACCTCTATACCGCAAATGCAACAAGCTTGGGAGTTGTGGGGCTGATCTCCTTCCTCATTACCATGGTGCTCCTGATCAACAAGGTCTGGACTGTCATCAACCACATTTTCCGCACTACCCGCAACAGGAACTCCATCAAGCGGTTGGCTAACTTTGTGACCTTTCTTATCGTGGCCTGTCTGTTCATCGCCGCTTACATAAGCATCCAGTCGGTGGTGAACTCCTGGTATCTGAACCTCATAGGAGCCTCGGTAGCCCTCTGGTCCAGGATAGTGGGGGTCGTGGCCCCAATCATCACCACCTGGGCAATCCTGTTCATGCTTACCTTTTTTGTGCCCAACACAAAGGTTCGCTTCTCCTCTGCCATGGTGGGTTCTGTGTCAGGCACCTTGTTTCTTATGCTTGTCAGCAAATTTCTCTTTTTACTTTCAGGTATGGCAACCAGGTACTCTGTGATCTACGGGTCACTGGCCATCGTGTTTCTTTTCCTTGTACTTTTCTATGTGTTCTGGGCTGTTGTCTTCTACTGTGTGGAACTTGCGTATGTGCACCAGTACCGCCCTGATTTCCAGGTCTACAAAGGGCTGCCCCAAAGTCCTGCCCTGCAGCTTTGTGAAGGGATGAACATCATGATGCTCATTGGCAGCAATTTCCGCAATGGGGGAGGGTCGACCTCAACGAAGGAGATGATGGACCGCTTGGCAATTCCCGACCTTAGGCTCAATGGCTTTCTGGAGTTGCTGTCGCAGTTGAAGTTCATCACTCCGACCAACAACGGCCATACGATGTTTATGCCGATGCAGCCTCTGGAGAACCTGAAGGTGCAGGACCTCGTCAATGCTCTCTATGGTTTGGATACCATAGAGCCTGACGAGCAAGATACCGCAGGGCAGGCCATAGCAAGCCAGGTGCAGGCACGGGGAGTCTCCTCCTTGGGAAACCTCACCATCGAGAACCTCTTGCAACGGATCTGATCAGCCGAGTCCCACATCCAGCATCATCATGACAGTGAAGCCTATCATCGTCCCGATGGTAGCATAGTGCGTTGCACTATGATCCTCAGGATCTCCTTGGGCTGCAGGGACGAGCTCCTCAACAACTACGTAGATCATAGCCCCTGCTGCAAAGGCAAGGGCATAAGGAAGTATCGCCTGCACTTGGATAACCAACAGGGCTCCGAGGACCCCTGCTATGGGTTCCACAACCCCTGAGGCTTGGCCATACATGAAGCTTTTGAACCTGCTCAGTTTTTCCCTTCTGAGGGGGATGGAAACAGCAGCTCCTTCTGGGAAGTTTTGCAGGCCAATACCAATGGCCACTGCAATAGCTCCCATATACGCATTGGGATCACCTGACTGGGCAGCCGCTCCGAAGGCGACCCCTACGGCAAGCCCTTCGGGGATGTTATGCAGCGTGATGGACAACACCAACAGGATGCTTCGGCGCAAATGTGTGTGGATTCCTTCAGTCTCCCCTGGTTCCGAACCAAAGTGAGCATGGGGCAGGAGCCTGTCACTGAGCCAGAGGAATGCACCGCCTGAAAGGAATCCGATGGCCGCCACCAGATAGGGTGGTACTGGTCCCCCTTCAGCCATGTCGATGGCCGGGGCCAGAAGAGACCAGAAGCTTGCTGCGATCATGACACCACTGGCAAAGCCGAGCATGGAGTTCATCACATGGTCTTTGATGGTCTTGAAGAAAAATACGAGGGAAGCTCCTAAGGCTGTCATACCCCACGTTCCGAGAGTTGCCACTAAGGCCATTGCTATTGGATTGTTCATAAGGATACGATAAAGTCTTGGTACTAGACAGGTCAATAGCTAAAAACCTTGTTTCTGTATAAAGGGGAGGGCTACCTTGGATAGGGAGGATTGTATGGTATTGGATATTACGGAACTAGAAACAATAGATCCCCTCATATGGCACTCGTTGCCAGATGTGACCGATGGGATTATTCATGATGAGATATGGAGATGTGGCGAGGCTGTATGCACTATGCTCAAGGGTCCCGCATGCAAGAGCGGAGAGGACCTGGTCCTCATCCCCTATGCGATGGCCGTGACATATAAGAGGAAGCTTGTCATGGTCGTTTCCCTTGAGCAGGAAGATCTGCGCTCACTCTCCTATAAGCTTGGGTGTTCGCTGAAAGAGTTGCAACATGATTTTCAGACAAAGGGGAACTTTTCAGAACTCAGGGGGTTTGTCTATACCAAGGATACCCGGGAAGATCTCGGACCCTTTGAAGAGGCCCTTGATCTGCAGGTCCTCAGATTGTTCTTTTTGGATACCATCTGTGATGCTCTGGACATCGTTGAAGCACCTGTTCAGGTACTCAGGGCGTAGTGGGATAGTTCCCCTTGTGCGCTATGACATGACGGACCCCTCCTCTGGGGTTCGGGGTGTCCCCCTTCCTTCTGGGTATGAGGTGGATATGGCAGTGGAATACTGACTGTCCTGCCACCTCCCCTATGTTAATGCCCACATTGAACCCTTCCACTTGAGGATCCGAAGCGAGGATACGATTTCGAGCCCTGGCCAAAAGTTCATCACAGCAGGTCTTCTCTTCCTTGGACAAGAGGAAGTAATCACCCTCATGTCGTTTGGGAATGATGAGGGTGTGTCCCTCGGAAGTGGGGAACCTGTCAATGATTGCATAGGCAAGAGCGTTCTCATCAACTATTCGCTCGTTGTCCAGCTTACAGAAAATACACTCATTGTTCATGATACCTCCTCCTGCCATCCTGTTCCTGGCCAGTATGCATGGGATACGTGTGGCAGATCTGGATGTGCAGTGGCAGACAACCCAGATGGTTGCCTGCTAAGCTTATCAGCTCATCAGAGAGTAAATACAAACTGACCGCTGATCTTTATGTTCTTTACCGAGAGGTTGTCCTTGATGGCATTTAGCTCGGTTGGGGTGAGCTTGACCTCTTTGAGCAGATAGGTCTCAGCCACCTTCTTGAGCGTCTTGTCGGTGACGTTCTTGCCCCC
Organism: uncultured Sphaerochaeta sp.; assembly: GCA_964392855.1. Classification (GTDB taxonomy): domain Bacteria; phylum Spirochaetota; class Spirochaetia; order Sphaerochaetales; family Sphaerochaetaceae; genus Sphaerochaeta. Next base: position 3,394 of record CAYMRN010000032.1, on the reverse strand, counting down.
GTTGATATCTGCAAATAGGTTGAGGATGATCTTGCTGATGAGATCGTATCGCTCACTTCCTTTCTCCACCCCGTAGTAGTTCTCGTAGCTGATCATATAATCCTCGACCACCTCATCTACCGTTGCACCCATAATGGCGCTGAGCAGGGCGCTTACAAAGCCAGCCCTGTCCTTTCCTTCGTTGCAGTGCACAAGATAGGGCCCCTTATGGCTAGCCATGAAGGCGAGCCCTTCACGTAGCTTGGTGATGAAGTCGGAATCAGTGAAAGTCACGCCCATATTGAGGGCTATGACAGACCCTTCTTCGACCAAGGCCTTGTAGTAGGGCGCATCATCGAGATTCGCATAGAGGCTCTCCTCGTCGTCTGCCAGGTTGATGACGGTTTTTATGCCGACCAGCTCTGCCAGGGTTGCAACATAGGGAGCGCGCGCATCATCAAGTACGGGGTTAGCTGAACGGTAGAGCATGCCCTCGGCAATCGAGCCATGGCTGACCATGCGGAAGTTGGCGAACACAGCATCGGAGGCGTAGTCGGAGCGGACATCAGTTCGAACAAGGTGTCTCAGCTCGAACTTCTGCAGGTAGCCACCCTTCTCAGAGAGGGCAATGGTAACAGGGGCACCCTCTACAGCGGCGCTACCCTTTGCCAGGTTGCCGTAGTTGATGGCAAGGATGACATAGCCCTTGGTGAGTCGGACTACATAGTTGCCCTTGTCCACATCGCTGTAAGCTGTCCCGATGGGTGACTCGTAGGAGAAGTCCCCTACGGTGATGGACACGATATCACCAACTTCATAGCCTGCACCCAACAAGGCAAACTCACTCATTTCCAAGGTGAGGTTACCGTACTTGTCGATGACAGCAACACTTGTTTCCAGGGTTTGTAGCTCTATTTCAGGGCCAGCCTGATTCTGGACCGTCGCACAAGAGGTAAATACCATCATGGTGGCCACTAAGGACACCAGGAGAAGATTTCTCAATCGTTTCATAAGCCCTCCAATTGAACTGGTGTGATACCTCATTGTACTTCAGAGGTGACCGGTTATCCAGAGGCAGTAATGCGCCTACTATCCAAGATGCTTAAGTCTAAAGGTACTCTTGTCGTATTCGATCAGGCCATCACTTTTCATCTTACTCAGTTCGCTGGACATCGCACTACGATCGACACAGAGAAAATCGGCAAGCTGTTGACGGTCAAAGGGGATGGTAAACTCCTGTGTTCCTCTGTCCAGGGCTTGCTCAGAGAGAAACGAGAGCAGTTTTTCACGGGTGTTCCGTTTGGTTATGTGGTTCATCTTCTGCATCAAGGCGAGGTTTTTGTGCGCAAGCAACTTTATCATGTTTTCGATGATGGCGTGGTGGAAGAGGCAAGACGTGGAGCAGGTGGTGATGATTTTCTGTACACCAAGGAAGAGCACCACGGTCTTTTCCTCGGTGATGACAGAGGCAACACTCTTTTCCGCAGTACAGGCCACTGTCTCGGCGAAGATATCACCTGCTCCCAGTTTGGCCACCAGGGTTCGGTTTCCCCAGAAGTCATGGCGGACAATACTGACCGAACCCTCTAGGATGAGAGCAAGCTCATCGAGGAGGTCCCCCTCCTCGATGATGGTGTAGTCCTTGGGGTAGGTGACCTCTTTGGGGCCAAGACACTTGATCAGGCGGGGGAGATCGGATAGAGATACTCCTTCAAACAGGAGGCTCTGTGCAAGAACAGGGAGAGAATACATAAAACTATCCTTTTGTTGTAAAAACAACATAATTTACTTTTGCCCCATAGTATCATGTCGACGTACTTAGGACAATGGAGCGAGCCAAAGCTGTATTGGCATATAGGAGAATACTTATGATCAGACAGATGATAACTATAGATGAAGAGTTGTGCATTGGATGCGGTTTATGTGTAGGCGCTTGCCAAGAGGGAGCCATCGGCTTGGTGGACGGAAAAGCCGTCATGCTGCGTGAGGACTACTGTGATGGGTTGGGCAACTGTCTTCCCGTCTGCCCCACCGGAGCAATTACGTTTGAAGATCGGGAAGCCCCGGCATTCAAGCACGATGCACAGGAGGCCCCTGTTTTCAGCTGCCCCGGGACTCAGGTTAGGGTGATGAAACAAGGTGAGGAGCAAAACAAGGAAACAGCAAAGGCGACGACAGAAAAACCTGTCAGCCAACTGAGACAGTGGCCTGTACAGCTCAATTTGGTTGCCCCTAATGCTGCATTCCTCAACAACTGTGACCTGCTCATCGCTGCTGACTGTTCAGCCTATGCGTATGCGGACTTCCACAACACCTTTATCAAGGACAAGGTCACCCTCATCGGATGTCCCAAGCTTGATGCAGTCGATTATGCCGAGAAGCTTGCTGTTATCTTTGCAAACAACACCATCAGAAGCGTCACTGTCGTCAGGATGGAAGTTCCCTGCTGTGGAGGCCTCGATAGTGCAGTCAAACGTGCCATCAAAGCATCAGGGAAGATTTTGCCAATCGCGGTAGTCACTCTCTCTTCCGAAGGGGAGATTCTCTGATAGGGAGGCAGGAGGCTCTGTCCAAGTGGGCAGAGCCCTACTGGTGCCGAAGGCAGGTAGGAATATTCATCTTCAGCGAGCGCCTGATAGGAAGCCATGCAACTATCATCGATAGGCCAACCCCTGAGGCAAGGGTCACGAGAAAGGACCTGAGATTCCAGGTACCACGCAAAATACTTTGGACCCTATAGCCAATATCCGTATTGCGCATGACAAAGCCAAAGTCAATGCCTACATTGACCATGTAGAGAATGCCCAAAGCCCCCAATGCAACGCCGAAAACCGATCCAACAAATCCGATACCTCCCGCTTCAAACAGGAATGAGAGCATGATATGGCTATCCTTCATCCCCAGGGCTCTCATCATCCCCAACTCCCGGGTCCGTTCATACATGGACATGAGCATCGTATTGGAGATACCTACCGCTGCTATCAGAAATACCAAGAAGAGAATGATAGCCGTTCCTTCTTTATCAGCCTCCAAAGCTGCAAGATAGTCCTTTGCCAGAACTCTCCAGTTTCTTGCCTCAAGATTCTGGCCTGATTCAGATACAAGCTGTTGTATCCTTTCTACTGCTTCATCCACATCACTCTGCAAAGGCAGGCGAATATCAATTTCTGTGACAGATCCTTCCATGCCCAAGAGAGAGTCGGCACTTTTCTTGTTCATCATCAGCAGAGTCCTGTTGACATTGGGATTGGGACAGTTGACGATTCCTACTATCTGCAAATCCATGGCACCAAAGAATCCTCCGTTGCCACGGGTTACCAAGGTTACCCAGTAGCCGACCTTGGCTCCGATATCCTGGGCAAACCATGATCCGATGAGGATTCCCTCCTCATCATCGGCCTTGAGAAACCTCCCG
>CAYMRN010000031.1:0-10454 GCA_964392855.1 uncultured Sphaerochaeta sp. | reverse complement strand
CATAATAGGATATCCTGATTTTGGCTTCATGGTTACGGAAACAGGCAGCCAGACTACTTGGGCTGTAAATAGCGGTGAAAACCGACTGACACCGTGGTCTAACGATCCTGTCAGCGATCCTAGCGGCGAAGTGTTGTATCTCAGGGATGAAGAGACCGCAGAAATCTGGTCACCAACGCCCCTCCCTGTTGCCGCTGCCCATCCGTATCGTATTCGTCATGGCTCTGGGTACACTATCTTTGAACACCAGTCACATGGTATCCAGCACAGCCTGACCCTCTATGCATCCCCCTCCGATCCGGTAAAGATCATCCGTTTACACCTGACAAACCTCTCAGCTCGTAATCGTCGGTTAACAGCCACACAGTACATTGAGTGGGTATTGGGAACGACAAGGGCAAAGAACAGCGCTTTCATCATTCCTGAATATGAGGTGGAGTCAGAAAGCTTGTTGGCTACCAACCCCTATAACAGCGAATTTCACAAGCGAACGGCTTTCATCACTGCCAATAAGGCGATCCATGGCATGACTTGCGACCGCAGCGAGTTTCTCGGTAGAGGAGGGACACTTGCAGCCCCGGCAGCACTTGAGCGGATCGGACTTGAACAGCGTGTTGCTGCAGGTGAAGATCCTTGTGCAGCGCTACAACTGCATATAAGCTTGGCTCCTGATTCCAGTGAGGAGATCTATTTCATCCTCGGCCAGGGCAACGACCGCAGCCATGCCCTTGACCTGATCCACAAGTATCGCCAAGAGGAATCTGTACACCGTGCGCTTGAAGAGACCCATGCATATTGGGACAGCTTGCTCAATACTATCGAAGTAAAGACGCCCGATAAGGCCATGAATATCATGCTCAATCGCTGGAGCCTGTACCAAGCCCTCTCCTGCCGCATCTGGGGCCGAACAGCATTGTACCAGTCCAGCGGTGCCTATGGTGCCCGTGACCAACTGCAGGATGTCTTGGCGCTTCTTTCGATTCAGCCAGAGATTGCGCGTCAGCAGATCTTGCGATCAGCTGCTCATCAGTTTGAAGAGGGAGACGTTCTGCACTGGTGGCATCCGCCTACCGGCCGGGGGGTGCGCACCCGTTTCAGCGATGACCTGTTGTGGTTGCCCTATGTAACCTCGCACTATATCACCGTCACAGGTGATCTGGGGATTCTGGATGAGCAGGTACCTTTCCTCCAAGGTGATCTGCTGGCTGAAGGGGAACATGAACGGTATGGTTTATACCAAGCCAGTGAGCTTGCATTCTCCCTATATGAACACTGCCTGCGGGCAATCCACAAAGGGTCGACCCATGGGGTGCATGGCTTGCCGTTGATCGGAGGTGGGGATTGGAACGACGGCATGAACCGAGTCGGCGAAAAGGGGAAAGGGGAAAGCGTCTGGTTGGCTTGGTTCCTTGTCGATGTTCTCACGCGATTTGCAGATATTTGCGATATGAGGGATGATTCGGCCAACGCAGAGAAATTCCGTACATGGGCAGCGGGTTATGCTGCCGCCTCAGAAGAGAGTGCCTGGGACGGAAGATGGTACCGCCGAGGGTATTACGATGACGGCACCCCCCTTGGCTCGCAGGAAAACAGTGAAGGCAAGATCGATGCAATCGCCCAATCCTGGGCTGTCCTCAGCAAAGGCGGGGATAAGGAACGCTCAAAGATCGCCATGCAATCGGTTTTGGACCATCTGATACTTTTTGAAGATAGGCTCTTGCTGCTCTTCACCCCTCCTTTTGACAAGACTGGTCAGAACCCCGGATATATCAAGGGGTACTTGCCTGGAATTCGCGAAAACGGTGCACAGTATACACACGCCGCAACCTGGACAGCCTGGGCATTCTGCGAACTGCAAGACGGTGAGCGTAGCGGGCAGCTGTTCAATCTGCTCAACCCCGTCTACCAGGCTGATACGGTTGAAAAAGCAAAAACCTATAGGGTGGAGCCGTATGTCGTCTGTGCCGATATCTACAGCAAGGAACCCTATGTCCGACGTGGGGGCTGGAGTTGGTATACGGGGTCCGCCTCCTGGTTCTATCGTCTTGGGATCGAGGGATTACTGGGATTTACCAAAACAGGTGATGTGTTGCGCATCGAGCCGGTGATACCCGCAAGCTGGGACTCCTTTTGTCTGACATACCGGTATGTGCAGTCCACCTATCATATCATCGTTGAAAATCCCAACAACCGCCAAAGTGGTGTTTCACAAGTGGTCCTTGACGGAAAGATCATGCCGACACATGAAATCCCCCTAAGAGAAAATAGCGGTGATCATACAGTGACGGTTACGATGTGAAGGACAGGCGATACCACCTCGATAGGAGTTTGCTCTTGCGCAAAACCTAGGGACCGATGAATGTTCCTAAACTCATCGCCTGTCCCCACATGGATTGCCATTGCATACAGCCTCCTTGTCCGGCTATTCTCATGCACAGCATAGCTGAAGTTGCAGGAGTTGCTCTCTATGATTGTTTTTGCAGCTGTAGCAGACAAGGGTTCGGAGCATAGTGCCAAAAGAGTGATACTCATGGCTGTTTGCACCAACTTCTTCATTGGAGCTTTTCTTGGTTTCACGTCTTACCCGTATAGGGTAGCTTGTGCACATCTTTGTCAATAATTTTTTTTGTTGTTTTTTTAAAGAATAATATACATGTCACATATGAGGTGAAGTTAGGATAAACCTTTTCCATATTGCATGCGTATTCATATAAGGAGCAAAGATGTAAGCTGCACTAGATACGCACTTGTGACAAAGCAAAAAGACTTTGTGATGTCGCATTTGTGGTTCGAGCCATTATATTATATTGACTTGGGAAGATGCAGGTCATAACAAGAGTCACCAAGGGTAGGAGTAGCTGCTTGCTGTCATGCCGGTGGTAACGAAGGGCTATCATCTGCATGGACCACAATCGCTGCCCCGACACTGGCCAGCGAGGTGAAGAAGTCGGGATAGGAAACCTCGGTGCACCCTACATCGTTGATGGTCACCTCGCCATCGGCCATAAGGGCAGAACCTGCAAGGGCCATTGCCACCCTATGGTCGCCATGGCTCTCAACTGTTCCTCCATGCAGATAGTGCCCGCCATGCACAGTCATATGGTCATCCCCTATGGTGATCTTTGCCCCCAACTTACCCAGCTCCTCAGCCATGACAAGAACCCTGTCGCTCTCCTTGACCCGTACATGCCTAAGATTGGTAAAGGTCGTCTTTCCATCAGCGAGGAGGGCCGCGACACTGAGTGCCGGCAAGGCGTCGGGGATGTCACCGAGGTCTATGACCTGGCCACCCTTTAGCGTTCGCCCTCCCCTGACTGTGAGCGTCTGACCCGCTTTGTCCCTCTCGATATCCGCACCCATGCGTATCAGGATGTCCACCACGCCCTTGTCCCCTTGGGAGTCAGAGAAATCCAAGCCTGGTATGGTGAGCTGTGAATCTGTTGCCAGAGCGGCAACCAGAGGGAATGCCACTGCAGACCAGTCGCTGGGAATGCTAAAACACCCACCTTTGTAGCTCTGGTTTCCTTCCAGGGCAAACTGGGTATATTCAGGCTCGTTACTCTTTACAACCGCTCCAAATCGACGCATCCAGTCGAGTGTCATCTGCACATAGGGCTTTTCCAAGGGGTTCAGTACTGTTATCTCTGTCCTGTTCCTAGCCAATGGGGAAGCAAGCAGCAGACTTGATACAAATTGTGAGTTGAATCCATCAAGACACACGTTTCCCCCATCCAGTCCCCCCTTCACCAGAAGTGGCGGTGATTGGGAACCCTCACGGATAATGGTGACCGAGCATCCCAGGCTGTTCAAGGCATCTACCAGGGTCCTGATGGGTCTCTGTTGGATCTGCTCATCACCGGTGATCACCGTCTCACCATCAGCGAGGGTGGCAAGCGAGGTGACAAAGCTGGTGGTAGTGCCGGAATTCTTCGTATCGATACCGTTTTCAGGGGAAAGAAGGGGGAGTCTCCTACCCTCAATGACCAGACGATTCCCTTGTCTTGTCACCGTAGCCCCAAACGCCTTGGCCGCTTCTGTGGCACTCGCCCCATCACCGGTTTCCAAGGGGTTCTCTATGATGCTCACCCCTTGGGCAAGGGTTGCAAGCAGGACAGCACGGATGGTATGGCTTTTGGAACCGGGGACACGAACCTCCCCTTCCAATGAGCTTTTGTTTATTGTCACATACATCAAGGGCCTCCATACGGGCATTTTTTGTTCACAGGGAGGGGGCAAAGACCTGCAGATTGGCCAGGTCAGGGCGGAGCTTCTCCGCCCCATCGAGGAAGATGGGCTTTACCTGCCCTACCGCCCTGTTGGTGATCACCAGGATACGGATGACCTTTTCAAGCATTCCCTCGATCTCCAGCTCCTGCATGCAGAACAGGGGCGTTGTTGCACAGTGCCCACCCTTGCGCAACCCACCTGCCGGGTTACGGCTCTTGAGGTCACTGGTCTGGGTAAGCAACAGGCAGGCAATGTCGGTCTCCCCAATCCCATTGGCCTTCAGCAGCTCTGCGTAGAGTTTGCAGACTGCCTCCTCGATTAGGGTAGGATCATCTTGTTCTACGCAGATCGCCCCGCGTACAGCACTGATCAGAGGATTATTCATCTATATCTCCTATTAGCTGACAACCACACCGTCGGTCACCAGATTCTCGATAATTGCCACAAGGGTGCTGAGCAAGAATACTCCCCCCATCCTAAGAAGTGTAAGCACGATTGGGGAGAAGGGAAATATCCGGTCACTGACCCAAACGATACAGGAGAAGACAATGATCCAGAGCCCGAAGAGCAGGTTGGTCCAGCTGATCAGGATCAGGGCAAACTGCAGAAGGTCAATAAAGCTCTGACTTACCAAAAAATAACTGCTCGACAGATATACCAGAAAAAAGAAGAGGTACAGCAGCATGGTATAGGTATGGACTCTGCTGGAAAATGCCAGCAATCTTCTCGTGTGCAACATAGGCCTATCGTACCATCTTCCCTTGCTTACGGGCAACCGGGAAGCTGACAAAGATCGGATCCCCTTCGACATGAACCTCCAGATGCTCTGTGATGCAGGCATTTGAGAGGGAGAAGGAGGAGAAGCTCATCTGATAGGAGGCCAAAGGCCACCTGAGCTCTTGAGCATCTACGACAGCTCTCCCCTCAAGGGTCGCCGGGTACAGGCTCACAGTCTCTCCCTTGCCCAGGTGCTCAAATCGTCTATAGGAAGGGACAAGCGTATTTGTTTCGTATCGGGTAAGCCAGAGCATTGGAGGCCCGAAATGGGAGAAGAGGGAGTAGGTCTGCAACAAATGGTCCAGACGGTACCCTCCCCCACCTATCAGCACATACCCCCCTGTCGTATGCTTAAGGGCTTTCTCAATGGCCAGATAGGTATCGCTGTGCTCCTTCTCTGAAGGATGCTTCTCGTGCGCAATGCGAAGGGCTTCCTGCATGAACTGCGTCGAATCAAAATCCCCTATGACGTAGTCGACTGAAACGCCCAGGGCAAGGGCCTTGTCGAAGCCGCTGTCTGCTGCAACAAGGTAGTCACCTTGCCCGATGAGATCTCCGGGGAGAGCATCCGGCCCCCCTCCTCCTGTAAATACGATCGCCTTGCTCATTTTTTTCTCACTTTACCTTGATGGATAAGAAGTATTAGCATACCATACTGTATAACAAAACAGTAAGGATCTTCCATGCCAAACACTTCAGAACGTTTAAAAAACCTTGGCCTGCACACAGCTGATATTCTGCTTCCCAAATTGGGAGTGGACCTTTCCAAGTGGGCTGTCGTCGCCTGTGACCAGTATACTTCAGAAAAATCCTATTGGGAACAAGCGCAATCATATGTGGGCAGTGAGCCCTCGACGCTTAATCTCATTTTTCCGGAAGCGTACCTGGAAGATCCAGAACCGGACAAGCGTATTGCAAGCATCAATGCCTCTATGGAAACCTATGAGAAGAACTCCCTCTTTGACACATACGAGAACTGTTTCTTCCTGGTGCACCGTACAACCGACAAGAATGCACAGGGACGATGGGGCCTGCTGGTCCTCCTGGACCTGGAGCTGTATGACTACTCTGTGGGCTCACGATCACTTATCAGGGCTACCGAAGGAACCATCCTCAGCCGTATCCCGCCCAGGAAGGAGATCCGTAAGAATGCCTCTTTGGAGCTGCCGCACATCATGGTGCTGATTAGCGACCATGAGCGCTCGGTCATCGAACCGCTTGCAGCCAAACGGGAACACCTGAGAAAAGCCTATGACACCACCCTCATGGCTGGGGGAGGCACCCTCAGTGCGTGGGTCATCGAATCCAAGGAAGATTTCGCCTCGATCGCCGGAGCCCTTGAGAAAATACAGGCCCACCTCGACCCGAACAACCCCCTTCTCTATGCAATGGGAGACGGCAACCATAGCCTTGCTACAGCGAAAAGCTGTTGGGAGGATATGAAGCCGACCATCCCACAGGAGGAGTGGGATAATCATCCGGCAAGGTATGCTATGGTGGAGCTGGAGAATATCTATGATCCCGGCCTTGCATTCGAACCTATCCATAGGGTGCTCTTTGGCCTGGATTTTGCTACCTTCAAGGCAGAAGTGGAGAAATGTGCTTCCTTGGTGGTCGTCGAGAAGATTGCAGACCTGCCTACACTTCATCAGCTCATCAACGAGCATAGTGAGTACCAACGTTTTGGCTATAGGGACAATGGCGGGTACTACCTGTTCAACCTCTTGGGTGCTGTATCCAACATCGCTGCAGGTACCCTGCAGGTGGTCATCGATTCCCTGCTGGAACAGAAGAAGGCAACTGTGGACTATATTCACGGTGAAGAGGTCACCGCAAGCCTTGGGGCGAAAGAGGGCAACTGCGCCCTCATCCTGCCTAACGTATCCAAGGACACCTTCTTTGAAACCATCATCAAGGATAGCGCTCTGCCCCGAAAGACCTTCTCCATGGGGGAAGCGAATGAGAAGCGGTACTATATGGAAGCAAGAAGGATCAAAAAGCTAGCCTTTCAGTAGTTCTGATGCATCATATTGGCCACAACGCACCAGTGTATACGGCTTTGTCGTGCAGTCGATGAGTGTGGAGGGGACCGTCCCCTGCTTTTCCGACCCTACGACAAAGGCCGGCACCCGGTCCTTGAAGGAAAAGATGATGTCAGTGATATTTGTTATTGCGAGATAGCCGCTCTCATTGACACTGGTGGAGTAGATGCAGCTTCCAAGTTTCGTGAGGACTTCCTGCAAGAAGTCGTCGGCAGGTACCCGCACTGCGGTAGTCCCGCCTCCCTCCCTGTTAAGCAGTATTGCCGTGAGGGCACAAGGCCAGGCCTTCTCCACATCCTCAGGGACGATGCAGATCTCCTTGGCCTGCTCCAAGGTGGCAAGAATGAGAAATGACTTTGTCTCTCCACGGTACTTTACCGATCGCAAGGCCTGCTCGGCAGGGCCTACTTTTGCACACAACCCATAAATGGTGTCACAAGGCAGGACCACGACCTTGTCCTCTTGCAAAAACTTCACGGTTTTTTCAAGCGTCCCAGGAGCTTGCTTGTATAATACTTCTGCCTCTTCGTGGTGTACACTCATCTGTGCCTTACTCTCCTCTTTGTAACTATTGTCCATACTATCGTGATTAGGGAAGAAAATGCTAGGGCCATGAGCGCTATCCAAAGTTTGGAGAGTCCGGGAAATACCTGTGAAGCAGTTGCCAAGAGAGGGGTCTGCCCCTCGTGTCGAGGCTCGGTCTCACCACCATTCTCAAAATAAAACACCTGCTCACCCTTTTCCTGGTAGCCAAACCGAAACGCTGCATCCTTGAGGGCATCCTGCGATGTCATATGGTCCCTTTGCTGTTGTAAGGAGTCGACCTGCAGTTGCAAGATCTCCTCTCTCTGCCTAAGTAACTCCAATTCCCCCCTTAGAGAGCGTGCATGGAAAAAACCATCCTCTCCCCACAGACCAAGAAGAATGAAGTATGTTACAATAAGGCTTAGAGTAAAGATTACACTTACTTTTCTTATCACGCTTTTATTCATCTTATATTGGAAGTATGATACTATAAAGCTAATGTACATGTAAAGTTTGCTCTTGGAGGTTGCAATGTCTGAAAACAAGCACTATGGCCGTCAAATATTACTTAGCCTGTTTCTTACTGTATTTATCTTACTGGGGTTGCTATATCTTGCTTCCCGGTACCTTCTTCCCCTCTATTCGATCAACCAAGAACAGATCTATGACGTGCTTGTAAAGCTTTTCCCACTGCTCATCGGACTGGTTATGATAGAGATTGGGGTTCTTGTCGCCCGTAAGCGCGATGAGGACTTTGCAGATGAGATCGACAAGCTACCCCCCAACGCCTATGACAAGCCCTTATACGCCCTTCCCGGTGACGACCCTTTGCACCGCCATACTGATGAGATGGTACACAGCCACTCCCTGGTAGACGAATACAGGGCACATGAGACCCCCCTGGCACCCGAAGATGAGATAGTCCCACCCTCTGAGCAGATCAGAGGGATTACCATGCCTGTCGTACCTACAGATGAGCAGACCGAGCCGTTTGAATCCAAGCCCTATGAAGAAGCGTCTCTCGAGCCCGTTGCAGAGGAGCCGGTACAGCCCCCCCTAGAGACCGTGGCCATGCAAGGAAAGAGTGCTGTCCTTGAGACCTTCCAAACAGATTTCAAATCCATCCTCGCCGTTGAGCTGGAGAATGCCCAGGAGATGGACTATGACCTGACCCTGGTCCTCATCGATGTCAGCAAGGGCCCGGCAGCCCAGATAGCAAACAAGATGATCATGCTCAGCGGGGAACTGGCTTACAGCTTTACCCTGGAAAACAACAGGATAGCGATGGTCCTTCCCTTCTACAACGCTGAGGAAGCCCGTTCCTTTACCCTGTCCCTGCTGGAAAGTTGCAAAAAGGAGTTCTCCGGTGCATCGCTACAGATAGGATTTGCTTCCAGAAACGGCAGAGTGCTGGACAGCTCCCTGCTTATCCATGAGGCGGTTACAGCTTGCATGCTTGAGGATGATGAAGAGGAGCCGGTTCTCCCCTAGTTCTTCAAAGGGATATCAAAGCGCATGCGGTCCCGTGTAAGCACGGTATTGGCAAAAATCTTCCGGGCATCTTCAGCAAGAGCCTTGAGCTCCCAGTCGTTATATCGGGGGCTGTAGTGTATCAGGGCCAATTTCTTCACTTCAGCATCGAGCGCTATACGTGCGGCTTGTCCCGCGGTCATATGCATCTTCTCCCTTGCTGTCTCCTCCATATCGGAGCCAAACATACCCTCACAGATAAAGAGGTCACTACCCTTCACATGCGATGCAATGGAGGGAAGATAGAGCGAATCGGTGACAAAACTGAACTTGCGTCCCTCTCTTGCCTCTCCCATGACAGCCTTGGGCTCAACAACCTGTCCATCCCCAAGTGTTATGGGAAATCCTTTCTGCAACCTCCCCCAGAGCGGTCCCATAGGGATACCAAGTCCTGTGGCTAGGTCGGGATGGAACTCGCCGGGGCGAAGCTTCTCCTCCATGACAAACCCTGTGCAGGGTTTTGTGTGTGCAAGGGGAAAAGCGGAGACAGTGTACTCATCATTGTCGATGAGGACCCCCGGATGGGCTACCTTAACCACTATCTCATAGTTTATGTACATATCAAGGATTTTGCGGTTTGCATCGATGTACTCCTTCAGACGAGGAGGGCCGTAGATGGTCAGCGGGTCATCACGGTCAACCTGGCTGGAGAGCATCAGGATCCCGGGAAGACCGGTGACATGGTCAGCATGCATATGGCTGATGAAGATCGAGTTGATCTTCTTCCATTTCAGATTGAGCATCTTCAGGGATATCTGGGTCCCTTCCCCGCAATCAAACAGGAAAAGTTCTCCGTCACGTCGTACCATGGCGCTGGTAAGGAATCTGTTGGGCAGGGGCATCATGCCGCTGGTCCCCAAGGCAAACACTTCAAAATTCATGAAGGCAGTATATAGGAAAACCCCACTTAGTCAAAGCGTGTACAGCTCAACAGGGGGATTTTCCGCACCCTTCGCAGACTCCAGAGTACGGAGAGCGAACTTACCAGGATAAGGGCGACCAGAATGATGGAGATATCGAGGTAGGGAACTATCACCTGGAAATCAAGCAGGTAGAAAGCAAGGGCTGGAATGGACTTCTGGGCCAGGAAGGAGAGCATGGAACCCAAGTTGAGCCCAAGCAGGACACCCCCTGCCGTTCCCAGGACAATGGAGATGAGGGTTACCAGCATGACCGTAGAGAAATAGACCCCCCTGATAAGCGGATTACCAGAGCCCAACAGCTTCAACAGGGCAATTCGGCTCTTATCGTCCTCGATCAGTTCACGACTCAGCTCACTGATGAAATATCCGCAGAGTATTGCCACTACCAGCATGACACCCAGCACTGCCTGACGGCTAGTCTCCAGGTTTG
>CAYMRN010000030.1:8748-10593 GCA_964392855.1 uncultured Sphaerochaeta sp. | reverse complement strand
CACTACCAATGAACAAGCGCAATATCTGGTTCTAAAAAAATCTTGGAATGCCTGTGTTGATGAAAATGCTTGACAGAAATCAAGCTGCATTTCTAATGATAGCGTTATAAATAAGTTAAAAAAAGGATGACTATGTCTCGCCCACAAAAGCCAAGCTGTGATAAGATATCGATTTATGAGGCCATGCTTGATAAGGCAAAATGTGAAGGGAATACACGCCACATAAAGCGTGTACTGCAAATCCTCAGTATTCTTTATCACAGAGAAAGTCTCCATAAAAAAAGCGTAAATTGCCTGCTGGAGCTGCTACCGATTATCGAGAAAACCGAATCTCCGGGATGCTTCGCATATTATCACCGGATGGCGGCTAAAAGCATGATATTGGCGATGGATTATATCACGGCGGAAGAGTATCTGAAGCGCAGCCTGGATATTTACGAGAATCTTGGCGACCTTCTGGGCAAGGCGAATGTATATATAAGCTACGGTGAGATATACCGGAAAAAAGGCTTGATGGATCAATGTGCCACCTATCTTGCCGATGCCTTGAACATTTTAAACAGTTTTAATGAGCAGCTCCAGACTTCCAACTCCATAAGTTTTCAGACTTCTTATGATACCGCTACAGAAGCTGTAGGTAGAATACTGGTAAGTATGAAACTGTTTGACGAGGCCAATGACATAATGTCCAAACTGCTGGACCGGAAGAAAGTCTCAAGCAATAAAACGGATCTAACCCGGATTATCCAAAACTTAGGTGCGGCAAATTGTCACTCCCACCCGGATAAAGCCTTGCTGTATCTAAAAGAGGCACAAGACTATGCGATCTCAACTGAGAATTATTATGCCTATTCGGCCATTCTTTCCAATATGGGCCTCTGCTATGAGACGAAAGGTGAATACAACAATGCCATCCGTCTGTATAAAAAATCTTGTGAGATCATGACAGAATACGGGCTCACAAACCACTACCCAAACGTTTTAAATAACCTTGCTTCTTCCTACCTGAAGATCGGGGATACTGCAGAAGCAAAACATCATGCCTATAAGTCCCTAGAGCTACCCGAACACGATGAAAAGCTTCGAGATAATCAGACATCTTTTTGGGTGCTATCCGAAAGCTATAAGGCTGAAAAGAATTACAAAAAAGCTTATGATTATCTGCTCAAGTATTGTGAGATAAACGATGAAATGTTCAATGCAGATATTGCGAACAAGCTGAACTTACTGCAAAAAGACTACGAAGCCACGTCAAGCTGTTTGACGGAGATTAAAAAGCAGTTTTCACTGATCAGCGATGCGCTCAAAAAGACCATAGATATGAACTTCATCGGGGTAAGCGCCAAGATCAACAAAGTATATCGTTCCGCCATACAGGCTTCGGAACACCCCAGGACAAATGTGATCGTAACCGGAGAAAGTGGTGTGGGCAAAGAGATTGTGGCTCGTCTGGTGCACTTTGCCGGTTCAGGAAATAAAGGACCCTTTATCGACGTTAATTGCAGTGCGATTGTAGAAACATTAGCAGAAAGTGAATTCTTTGGACATACAAAAGGCTCTTTTACCGGAGCAAATTACGACAAACTCGGCTTCATCGAAGCGGCGAATGGCGGAACCCTCTTTTTGGATGAAATTGCCGATACCCCCCTACCCATTCAGGCAAAATTCCTCAGAGTGTTGGAGACGAGAACTTTAAAGAGAATCGGCTCAAACAAAACCGTGAAGGTAGATTTCAGGCTCGTTTCGGCAACTAATAAAGATATTGGCGAGCTGGTGAGTAAAGGACTCTTTCGAGAAGACCTGTTATACAGGATCAATACCATCGGCATCCACATACCTCCCCTG
>CAYMRN010000030.1:0-8738 GCA_964392855.1 uncultured Sphaerochaeta sp. | reverse complement strand
GCGCGAAAGAAAAGACGATATTGCCCCCTTGGTAGATCATTTCCTGAAAGAATTTGCCAGAAAGATGAATAAACCGATACCCAATTATAGCAAGGCCCTGGAACAACTGCATGATTATCATTTCCCAGGCAATGTGCGCGAACTGAAGAACATCATAGAAAGGGCGATGATCATGCTGGATGGCAATGAATTGAGGCTGGGAGATTTGGATTCTTTTCATAGATCAGCTGCAGATAAACGACCAAATGCCGACAAGATTATCTCAATGAAACAGATGGAGCTTGATCTGATTGAAAAGGCTCTGCAGAAATGCGGAGGCAGCTATACGAAAGCCTCAATTATGTTGGGGATTTCATATTCCACGATCAGACGGAAAGCAAAAAGCCTCTCTCAAAAGGATTGAGCTAAAGGCTGAGCTACTGTCTCACCCTTAATTGCCCAGGCTGTTCAATTTGGAAAATTCGGTCAAAATGAACATCTTTTTGATTAAGGTCCAGAAATCGCTTGCGTCGTCACAGACAATATTCGACCATTTCCTGAACTGATGTATCTCCCTCACAATGATATGCGTAAAAATATATTTTTATGTTGGAAATTGGTCTTTCAATTGCGTATATATAGAGCATAGACCGCAGAACTGTCTGATAAAAAAGCTTGCAGACATACTGTGATGGAGAAAAGAAAAAGATTATGGCAACAAACCCTCAGAAAATGACTGATAGCGGTAGAACCGCTGACCAGGATCTCGCCAGATTTATCGGCTCGAGACAGGAAGCCCATGTCCAGAGTATCCTGGCAAAGGCAAGACGCCTGGCATATGCTGATTGGCTGGATACCAGTGCCACAATAGCATTTGAGCTTGACTATAGCCATAGTCCACTAATGTCGTTTGTAAATCGGGAAAACAGAGTCCGAAATTCTTGCCTATCGTCTTATTATAATCATCGCACATTATCACAAGAAACCTGGTATGGATTTCCAAAGTTTTCCCCACAAAACCCCGAGCCTTCAAAGTTTAAACTATCGCTTCTACTCCCCTGCGTTATCTTAAGAGCAGGGGAGGATGGCTATTTAAATACCTTAACCCAAGCAACTAAATTATTAAGGAAAACAAAATGAAAAAAGCGCTTTTAACATCTATAGTCCTGATCTTGCTGACAGCTGTGGGACTTTCTGCAGTTCCGCTACCTCGCGCTGCAATACCGGTAGTATCCATCGAGAAAGTAGGAGAAAATCTGAAACTTGATTGGGAAGACATCACCGGTGCAGAATCATACCAGGTCTATGAAGCGGATACTCCCCAGGGACCATGGGTCCCGATTATGCCAGCAGTGCAGAGCTCAGAGTATCTCATCCAGGAGCCTGTCAGCAAGAAATTCTATTGCGTTAGCTCTATCGAAGCTGATGGACCTCTCGCACCTGAGGGCTTTGTCTTTGTAGAAGGTGGCACATTTTATAACGGAAGCACGGACCTAACCGTCGCCAGCTTCTATATGAACAAGTACGAAGTAACCCAAGCCGATTATCAAGCTGTTATAGGATATAATCCATCATATTTTGCTGGAAATCCCAACTTCCCTGTGGATAATGTATCCTGGGTGGATGCAGCACTCTATTGCAATGCACGCAGCGTAGCGGAAGGTCTTACTCCCTGCTTTCGTTATGTTTATGAGGGCGAGGATTATGGCACCGATCCCAATGATTGGTACAAAATGTGGAACGTGGATGAGTACTATTTGCAATTTATCACATGTGATTCATCAGCCAATGGCTACCGCTTACCTAACTCCATGGAATGGATGTATGCAGCAAAGGGTGGAAACCGCACTCCTGCAAGTGGCTATAGCACCTATGCCGGCAGTAATGTGGTGGGTGATGTAGCTTGGTACGTAAACAACTCCGGCGGCTCATCTCACAGCGTAGGCACGAAACTTCCAAACGAGCTTGGTCTGTACGATATGAGCGGCAACATTCGAGAATGGGGCTGGGATGCTGGTGACGGGAGCCTCCCTTTATCTCAACCTACGTTCGGTGGAGACTGGAACAGCGATAGGGAGTTTTGTAATATTATTACAGGTGCAGCATCCGATCACCTCGGCGGCGCTAATAATTATATTGGTTTCCGCGTCGTTAGAAGCGGTCTTTAAGAAAAGACAGATTCTTGATTGATGGCTTGGCTTACTATCGCTCAGATGACTATGCAGTTATGAGCTGCTTTGCCAGGAGATCTTGAACTAAAATAGGGTTCGTGCGATTAAGCGGTATTCGCCAAACCACGAACCCTTTTTATCAACAATAATGAATCGTAACAAGTACATAACAAGACCTGAGGAAAGAACAGCTTTTGTTATACTGGGCTACCTGTATACCGATATAAGGCAGGGCCGAAGATCGAACTTTACTATGCATGATTAAGGATATATTAATGAAGAAATTATCGCTGATTCTTACAGCCATGTTTGTCCTGAGCGCAACGGTATTCCCGCTTTTCGCAAGCGAAGTTACCATCGGCGCAGGAAACCAACAGGCCCGCTTACCAATCGATACCTTGTACAAGAATTCCCTGTATGAGTGCCTATACTTTCCGGACGAACTGAATATAGTGTCTGGAAGCATCAATGACGTAGCTTTTTATAACAACTTCGTTTCGTCCGATGCCACTGACTTGCCTACCAAAATCTGGCTGGGCACCACCACACTTACGGATCTCACTGATGACTGGATACCCTCCAGCTCCCTTACCCTCGTTTTTGATGGTAACGTTAGTTACCCGGCGGGGCAAAACACGATCCGCATAAGCTTTTCCACACCATTTGACTACAGCGGCGGCACCTTGGTGATGATGATGCTACGCCCTCCCGATACTCGTGCCTATGATTATAGTAACTTTTTTTATACTCAGACTATCGGCACCACACGTGCAAGAATTGTTTTCGGTGATGGCAGCAATCCCTACGATCCCGCTGCACCTCCCACAGGGACTGCTACCATCGGCAGATTTCCCAAGACAACTTTCTTCTATACCGGAGTGAGTACCATACAGAACGATTTGACCTGTTTAAGCATTATTGGGGACGTCAATCCCGGTGCAGACAGTCCCTCAGAATACAGCGTAAGAATCAAAAACAATGGGCAGGTCACTCAAGACAACTATGCCGTGAGACTGATGCAAGAGGGCGGAATCGTGCTGGGAAACCTGGTGGGAAATCCCATCATGGATGCAGAAGAGCAGACCTATATCTTCTCCTGGACCCCTACTACGATCGGACCCGCAAATATATATGGACGGACCGTCCTCACTGGAGATGAAGTTCCTGCCAATAACCAAAGCGCAGCTCTGCCAATCAATGTGCAAGCGGCAGGAACTCAATCCTATACTTTCGGGCTGGGGGATCAACAAGCCAGATTGCCCATCAATATGTACTATAAAGCCAGTTTATTTGAAACGATATACTTGGCAGATGAACTCGATATTGATGGGATCATCACAGGTATCCAGCTCTATAATAACTTCGTAACAAACCTACCCAACAAACAGACCAATATCTGGATGGGAGAGACCACACACAGCGACCTCACCCAGGGCTGGATTCCATCCACAGAGCTCACCCATGTATTTTCCGGCGGTGTAAATTACCCCGCGGGAGAGAATAACATCTTTATTCCTTTTTCCACTCCCCTGGTTTACGGAGGCGGGAACCTGGTCTTGATGATGGAACGCCCCTTGGATAACCAATATTATGATTCGCTAAACTTTTTCAAATGCCAGACGGTGGGCAGTTCCAGATCGCTAATGGTGTCATCCAGAAGTGCCGCATTCAATCCTGCCTCACCTCCGGCAGACACCAGCCCATCGAATCAATTCCCCAAGGCTACCTTTCTGTATATTAACCAGCTTATTTCCCATGATTTGTCTTGCACGAATATGGTGGGAAATTCTGAGCTCAGAACAGAAACTGAGTACGATTTTGTGGCAACAATCCGCAATAATGGCCTCGAAACTCAGAGCGACTACCTCATAAAATTGATGAAGGAAGGCGACGTGGAGCTGGGCAGCATAGCTGGAAACCCAATTGCGTTCTCAGAGGTGCAAACTTATACCTTCCAATATACTCCGAGCACGGTGGGCACGAGCTATCTGTACTGCAAAGTAGTGTTGATCGGCGATGAAGTGCCTGACAATGACAAGTGTACGGATTTCCCCATCATTGTATGGGAAGCAGGAACCGAAACAGTCACAATCGGCATGGGCAATTTCCAAGATAAAATGCCCATAAACCTGTATGCAAAGAATTCGCTTTTTGAATGCTTATACTTTCAGAACGAGCTCAATATTACGTCTGGTAATATCAATGGTCTCGTGTTCTATAACAATTTCCCCTATGATGCTCTAGGCCCCAAACATACGAAAATCTGGCTGGGGAACACTACCCGAACTGATCTGACGGATGGGTGGATTCCATCCACTGAACTCACATTGGTCTATGATGGAGAGCTGGAATATCCCTTGGGATCAAATAATATAGAGGTCGCCTTTGACCTGCCATTCATTTATTATGGAGCTACCCTGGTAATGATGGTGCAACGCCCTTGGGATGCTACCTGGGGTTATGATATTTATTGGAATGCCGAAACCTTTTATTGTCAGGCTTTGGGCAATGTACGCTCCCTGAGAGAGGCGAGCTGGGACACAATCTACGATCCTGCTGCTCCTCCTACGACCACCGTGGTTTCAGGCCTGTTTCCCAAAACTACCTTCTATCTGCGGGAAGCAGGAACCGGAAGCTTGAACGGCACCGTTTGCACAAACGGAACCCCCTTGGAAGGCGCTACAGTCTCGGTGGCTAATACAAATCTAAGCACAGTCACTGATGCTGCTGGCCACTACAGCTTCCCTTATATCATTCACGGGACACAAGTGGTCACCGCCGCTCTTCATGGATATACCATAGCCAGCAATAGTGTTACGATCACGGAGGGAGAACCCTATACTTCAGACTTTGCCCTTGTCCCTCTTGCACAAATAACCGTATCCGGAAGGATTGTGGGCAGTGATGACCTCGCTGCTGGCATTTCTGGAGCCTCGATAGTTTTGAGCGGTTATGAATCTTATACCGCAAGTTCCGGTCTTGACGGGTACTTCTTTATAACCGGAGTTTTCGGTAACCAAAGCTACCAATACGCCGTTCATGCAGTGGGCTATCAGCTTTCTTCCGGCCCCATCCAGGTGAATGCAGTGGATCTGAATATGGGAGACATCATAGTAAATGAAATAGCAAATGCACCTCGCAACGTGGTGGCTACAGAGAGCATCACTTTTACCCAGGTTGATCTGATTTGGGACGCAGCCGCAGCAGTGCAGAATATCACCGAAAGCTTTGAAGGAGACCTGTTCCCGCCGAACTTTTGGACTCAGATTATCACCAATACAGGTACTGCAAATGCCGCAGGAATTCTTCCCACCTGGTGCTCTTTTGGAACTGTGCCCATTACTCCTGCCATCGTGCCTCACGATGGAGCACGTCAAGCCGGTCTCAGATGGACAGCGACCCATCAGGACGAATGGCTCAAGACACCTGCCTTCGTTTGCCCTTCGGCAGCCAGCCTGACCTTCTGGTCTCATGTCTTCCAGGGCAGCCTGAATGGCGACCATTACTATGTGAAGGCATCTACCGATAATGGCGCTACCTGGAGTATCCTCTGGGATGCCAGCACGCTTTCAGGAGGATGGAACAGTTACATCTCTCCCATCACCATAGATCTGTCTCAATATGCCGGAAGGCAGATAACCATAGCGTGGAATGCGCGGGATTCTTCATCAAACAACGGTCTATGGTACGATTGGTTTATAGACGACATCACTATAGAGGGTCCTGGCGGGATTATGAGCTTTCCTGCTTCAAATTTCATCGCTCAAAGTGCCGGTGGAAAGGACTTTGCAGCTACAAGCTATCCCAGTATTTCCCATAGCCTATCCAGGAGCGGTAAGGACATGTTGCCAGAGCCTTTTTTGAGTGTCGATACCAGCAATCGTGAGATGCTTGGCTACAAAGTCTGGCGCTTTCTCGCGGTAAATCAAAGCACTCCTGCCAGCTGGACGCTGCTAACCCCCGAGCCAGTTACATCGGAAAACTATGCTGACACAGCTTGGGAACCAATGCCTGCAGGTATCTATAAATATGCCGTTAGAGCCGTATTCAGCAACAATGTGCAGTCCCATGCGGCCTTCTCAAATGAAATCCCCAAGGGTATGTCTGGAACTCTTGCCGGCACCGTAACAGAATCTGGGACAAACCTTCCCATCTCTGGCGTTAAGGTCACTGCTGGCAGATACTTTGGCTTTAGCGATGCCGATGGTGCGTACAGCTTTAACGTATTCGAAGGCATCTATACGATTACCGCTACAAAGCCTGGCTATCGCCCCGGTTTTGCGGATGAAGTCATCATCTCCACCTCAGAGACCATTGTTCAACATTTCGTGCTTGAAGAAATGAACCTTCCTGCAGCCGCTGTACAAGCTGTGGTGGAAGATTCAACCGTAAACATAGACTGGATGGCCCCTGGAACCTCTGGTGGCGAATGGATTCATTATGATTCTGGCATAAAGACCAATAGCGTGGGAACCGGAGGCGCTGCAAACTTCGACGTAGCAATACGTTTCCCGCCCTCTGCGCTTGCCCAGTATGCCGGCATGAGTCTGTATTCGCTTAATGTATGGCCGACCCAGGCAGGCAATTTCTCCGTCAAGGTATGGACAGGTGGCGATGCTTCCGCTCCTGCGAATCTGGTTGTCAATCAACCCTTTACCCCGAATCTGGTTTCATACACCACGGTGAACCTTGAGAACCCCGTGCCTATCACCGGAACCGAAGAATTGTGGTTTGGCTACAATTGCAACGTCAGCACCGGACTCCCGGCTGGTTGTGATGCCGGACCTCAAGTGGAAGGGTTCAGCAATATGATCTGCTACAACGGCAATTGGTCCACTATAGCCGAGATAAACGATGCCATTACCTACAACTGGAATATCCAGGGTTTTGTGGGATATTCTACTCCGGATCGTGCAGAAAAGCTATACCCTTTGGACGCAAGGCTTCTGAAAGTCGCAAGAGATGAGCCCCGCGCCCTCTTTGGATACAAGGTCTGGCGACTCCCGCAAGATCAGGTAGAAAATGAAGCCGCCTGGACGAACCTCACCCCTGAGCCTATCTTGGAGACATCTTTTCAGGATAGCGGCTGGAATGAACTCCAGGAAGGTATCTACAAATGGTCTGTGAAAGTCGTTTATACTGAAGGTCTGATGTCCGATGCGGTCTTCTCCAATGCTCAAACCAAAGTGGATCCCATAGGTACCATCTCCGGCATGGTTCGGAACTCCGATAATGAAGGTCTTGCCGGCGCAACAATCACCGCTGGAAGTTTCAGTACCGTTACAAATCATGAAGGTGCCTACAGCATGTCTGTAATTGCTGGAGATTATCGGGTTGCGGTTTATGCCGTGGGATATGAAACTGCAGTGCAAGAGGGGGTTATCGTTGCCGATGCTGGCACGACTACTCTGAACTTCACGCTTGTGGCTTCAGAATGGGTGTTTGCGGACAGCTTTGAGACCTATGCAGATTTCGACCTTGCCTTTGATCCCTGGACCCTTGTGGACGTGGATCAGAGCGTTACACAGGCTTTGGCGAACACCAGTTGGCCAAATTCCGGGAGCCCTCAAGCCTTCATCATATTCAATCCTGCTGCCACTATACCCCCCGCTTCTGATATCATGGCACATGAGGGAACCAAATTTGCAGCCTGTCTTGCAGCCTCCACACCCCCAAATGATGACTGGATGATCAGCCCGAAAATCTCTGTGCTAAGTGGCAGTCAACTAAGGTTTTGGGCAAGATCCTTATCCGATCAAAACGGTCTTGAGAGATTCAATGTCGGTGTATCCACCGATGAATCCGCACCTGATAACTTCAATTACATCAGTGGAACCACCTATCTTGAAGCCGCCACTAACTGGAGTGAATATACCTTTGATCTTTCTGCCTATGCCGATCGGCAGATTCGTTTCGGGATTCAATGTGTGTCAGATGATGCCTCGATGCTGATGGTGGACGATCTGCGCATCATTGCCCCCGAGGCAAATTCAGATGCTCTCAATGCTCCCCTCAGCACTACTCTGTGCGGCAATTACCCAAACCCCTTCAACCCTGAAACGATTATCCACTACAGCGTTAAGGAAAAGAGTCCTGTGAATATCAGCATCTATAACCTCAAAGGACAATTGGTAAATACACTCGTTAATGAAGAGAGAATCGCTGGTAAACACAGCGTTAGATGGAATGGCAGAGACAGTAACGGTCATTACGTTTCCAGTGGCGTCTATCTTTATAGAATGTCTGCCGGCAACTACACCAGCTCCAAGAAAATGATCTTGATGAAATAGTACAGAGATCAAACACCTGATCAGACCTTTATTGGAATATCTTGTCTGGTTATTCTGATCGTTTTGAGCCACCCTTCCGTAGAGGGAGGCACAGTAAAAAACTTGCTAATGTTTCATCCGGCTTGACGAATAATTGGCTCACTTTCAAGCTTGGTGGGTAGCCATCGAATATATTGGATGCAATTATTTCCCGAAATGAGGTTATTCTACCTGTCTTGAGGCTGTCTCGAAATGCCAAAACATGCACGATATCAAGCAAAACGAGAATGTAGGGGCGCAAGGCTTTGCGCCCGCTTTT
>CAYMRN010000029.1:0-10608 GCA_964392855.1 uncultured Sphaerochaeta sp. | reverse complement strand
TCCGAAGAAGAACTTCGGGACCTGTTTGCACAGTACGGAACAGTACTTAGTGCTAATATCATCATTGACCGCGAGACCCGCCGACCTAAGGGGTTTGCATTTGTAGAGATGGAAGAGGAATCAGCTGCAGAAGCAGCCATCTCCCAGCTTGATGGGACTGACTTT
Source organism: uncultured Sphaerochaeta sp. (assembly GCA_964392855.1). Taxonomy (GTDB): domain Bacteria; phylum Spirochaetota; class Spirochaetia; order Sphaerochaetales; family Sphaerochaetaceae; genus Sphaerochaeta. The sequence continues at coordinate 10,443 of CAYMRN010000029.1, read as the reverse complement.
GGTGGACGCAATCTTCGTGTGAATGAGGCAATTGCAAAACCTCGCCCGGAACGCAACAACTACCGCAACTAGATTGGGGAAGTTTCGCTACAAAATGATTCAGTAATGGGAACGGAGCCGAACGGCTCCGTTTTTCATGCTTGCATTGTTCTTCTTCTTTTCCCCTCTTATCCTCTCCTGTCCTCCAAGGGAGAAAACCGTTTGACAGGCAAACCTTCCTTTACCACAAAAGATACAAACATCTCATACGGACGGACCCATAGGTCGGATGAGCCCTCAGGGCGATAGAGCACCATAGTCTCGAGCGTCTCGCTGTTGATGACCGTATCGACCACCTAATACAGATCTCCCTTGAAATGCCTGTACCACCCCTTCGGGAGATGCTTTCGCTCAACCTTAGGCTTTACCATGCGCCCCCTCCTCCGCCACCGAAGCCGCCACCACTGAAGCCACCCCCGCCAAAGGAAGAGCGGACCCCACCGGAAGAGCCGCCCTTAGCCTGGGAGTATATGGCACTATCCATAACGTTGGAGTGAATCCTATGCGACAAGGAACTGAAGTACAGGGCATTGAAAGCGAGGCTCTGCCCATAATACCAGGAGGGAGGATCTAAGGCGATGGTGGAGAACTTCTTGGCCCACTTATCCTCCAGGCCAAGCACGATGGCATACCCAAGCACATGATAGAAAAGGTCAGGGTCGTCATCGATCATCATCTTGAGCTTGTCAACCTCAACCTTGCTGATGAAGTCACGGTAGCCTATGGTCTGCTCCAACATCGTATGGGCATAGGCGCTCCGCTTGGCAGTGACCACACCCAGGAAGGCGAGGTATGCAGGGAAGAAGACCACAGCAATACCCATCAGCAAGGAGAAAACTTCTCCGTTATCCAGCACCCCGTACAGGATGATGAGAGCACCCACATAGCCTACCAGGCAGAGCAGCACCAGCGTCGCCATCTTGATGAACTTGGAAAACTTCCCACGCATCTGCCAGTCTGAGGTGAGCCTAAAGGCAAGGATGCCGCTCATCGATGCGCAGAAAAATCCCAAGGCCAAGAGAGCGACGGTACCTCCGGCAAGATAGCTGATGCTGCTGGCCACTGCATTGGCCACCACGACAAGGGCGGCCATCAGGAATATGAGGACCCTCTTGCGTTCGGCCACAGGGTCGTTGAGCCGCCTCTCCTTTTTGAAATACGCTATGGTCTCTGCCCTGGCCTTCTCCATCGCCTGACCGAATTTCCCTTTTTCCAGATCCTTGAGGGTGACACTCTCTCCATCCCCTGCGGCAAAGAATGCATTGAAAAGATTACGCTCATGCCTCTTATCGGTCGAAAGGGGCTTCAGGCGTTTGAAGGTTATCTCCTTCTTGCCCTCCTCCTCGATGGCGAGACAGCCCAGGTCGGCCCAGTAGAAGATCAGGGAGGTCAGGTCCTTGTTGTCCACCTTGCCGTCTGCAATGAAGCCGACCTCCAAAGGGGAAAAGCCCTCAGGTGGGTCAAAGCGGACTACCGGCACAAACAGCTCTTCGCGCCCATACCTTCTGAAAAGCATGGTAGCGAAGACACTTGCTGCGATGCCCAGCAATACGGCTAGGATAGATGCGACTATGGTGTAGTCCCGATAGACAGTGGCACCAATGAAGTACCCCTCCTCCATCTGGACCCTGATGGTAAGCCCTTCACCTGGGGCAAGGTTCACTGCCCTTCCTGTGAGGGTCATCCTGTCTGCAGAAAGATTGAAGGTTCCTCTCTGCCCAGTTGAACCATAGGTGCCACCGGTAAGCCAGATCATGGAAGGGTCTATCGGCTTGGGAAAGGTGATGGTAAAGGTAAACTCCTCTATGGTGCTCTGCCAACCGGGACCTACCAGGTTGAAGTACAGCTCATCATAGTCGTCATAGTCATCAGAACCTATATCGTAGGTATATCTGATGAGGTATCTCTTCCTGCCCAGGACTGTAGTATCGGCCGATCCAAGACGGAAGGTGATGAAATCACTAGAGACTGAATCCTCGATGATGGGGTCGCTGCTCTCCAAATTCTCCAGCTTGATGCGCTTCTTGCCAAACCTCACCGGGATCTCTCGAAAGATACCGTGCCGGGGGGTCGAGAAGTTGGCAACAATGTCCTCCTCAATGGAATAGACGTTGCTCACCGAGACATCCAGATCCATATGATAGGACTCAAAGATATAGTCTGCGGCAAACAGGGAGAGGGAGGTGACCAAAAGCACCAGGAGGATCAGAACTCTTTTTCTTTTCATCAGAATGCAACCTTAACGTTGGAACGCGCCTCATCCTCAATAGTAAGGTAAGGCTTCTTGGTAAAGTGAGCCATGGAAGCGACCAAGGAGGAGGGGAATACCTCACAGGTCGTATTGAACTGCTTGATGATGGCGTTGTAGTACTTGCGGGCGGAGAGCAGGTGCTCCTCAATCTTCTGCAACTGTTTCTGCAGGTCGAGGAAGCCTTGGTTGGCCTTAAGGTCAGGATAGGCTTCGCTCAGGGCAAACAGGGATTTCAGCGTGGAGGAGAAACCCTTGTTGGCCTCATCCTTCTCTACTGTTCCTGTGGCACTCATCGCCTTATTCCTTGCCTCAATGACCGCAGTGAGGGTCTCGCTCTCATGCTTAGCATACCCTTTCACTGTCTCAACAAGGTTGGGAACAAGGTCATAGCGCTGTTTCAGATGGGCATCTATGGCTGACTCAGCCTCTTCTCCCTGATTTCTCAGTCTGACCAAACGGTTGTATACACTCACAAAATAGAGAGCCAACACCACTATAATACCAATAACAACAAGAGAAATTACCATATCTCACTCCTTTTTGCTATGCATAGAATGCTACACTCCACCCTTGCGGTCAAGCGTTGTATCAAAAAAGAGGAGTGTTCAATCTTGCATTGCTAGCCATAGTGCTGTATCTTTATTCGTATATATCGCATAAATATCCAATTTTTATGCCAAAGACAGGAGAAGCCATACAATGAGGCAACGACATAACCGTCTTACTGTTGTCAAGGAACTGATAAAAAACAACAGGATTGACAACCAAGATACCCTACTTGAGATGCTTAGGACCGAAGGGTACAGCGTAACCCAGGCTACCCTTTCCCGTGACCTGAAGATGCTGAAGGTCGGTAAGATTTCCGATGGATGGTCAGGGTACTACTACGCCCTGCCTGACAATGACCTGATCAGCGAATCAGAGAAGAGCTACATCCAAGATGTGAGAAGGGGAATCCTCTCCATCGAGTTCTCAGGCAACTTTGGTGTGATAAAGACCCGCCCGGGGCATGCGAACAGCGTGGGTATCGCCCTTGATGTCCTTGCTCTTCCCGAAATATTGGGGACCCTTGCCGGGGATGACACCATTTTTGTAATCCTGCGCGAAGGGATGAACAAGGAAGACCTGCAGGACAGTTTCAAGACCCGCATTCCAGAAATCGAAGAGTAAGACAACCTTGCACTACCATGCCCCTCCCCATACAATGGAGGGGTGTTTTTACCTAAGGAGCCAACGTATGAAATTCAAAAATCTTGACCAGACCGAAGCGTATGCCCACCTGATGACCCTCCAGCCAAAGGACCTTGCAAAAGTATTGGACAAAGAGCGCATCAAAGCATATCAGATTGAAGCGGCAGGGGGCCTCACCTACAACTACGCTTCCATGCCAGTTGACAGGCAGAGCCTTGCAGTCCTGCAGGACCTTGCAGATGAGCAGCAGCTCATCGCCAAATATCGGGCAGTCCTACAGGGAAAAATCATGAACACAGGGGAAAAGAGACTGGTATTGCACCACCTTACCCGAGGCCAAGTGCTCGGCCCCGTTGTTGCTGATGGAGAGGACAAGGGCGCCTTCTACACCGGCGAACTCCATAGGATCGAGACTTTTGCAAAAAAGGTTCGATCGGCAGAGATTGTAGGATCGACAGGAAAACCCTTCAGGACAGTGGTCCAGATCGGAATAGGGGGGAGCGACCTAGGCCCTAGGGCCCTCTACCTGGCCCTCAAGGGGTGGTGCACTGCAGAAAAGATCTCCCCCCTTGATGCTCGCTTTATCAGCAACGTCGATCCTGATGATGCTGCCGATGTGCTCAGGGACCTGGACTTTGAGACTTCGCTGTTCATCCTAGTCTCAAAGAGCGGCACTACGCTGGAGACCCTCACCAACAGGGATTTGGTGCTCAAGGCTATCACTGAAAGTGGTATCAAGGGCATCAATGCTGAGAAACACATGGTTGCGGTCACCAGCAAGACCAGTCCGCTGGCCGCCTCCACCTCACTGCTGGATGCCTTCTATATCGATGACTTTGTAGGGGGGAGGTATAGCTCCACCAGTGCCGTGGGGGCTGTGGTCCTCTCCCTTGCCTTCGGATACCCCATCTTCGCCCGACTGCTAGAGGGGGCCCATGAGGCCGATATGCTAGCCTTAGAGCCGGACATCACCAAGAATGCCGCCCTCGCTGATGCCCTCATCGGCCTCTACCTGAGAAACGCCCTGGGTCTTCCCACCACCGCAATCCTGCCGTATGCACAAGCTCTGACGCGCTTTCCGGCCCATCTGCAACAGCTGGACATGGAGAGCAACGGCAAGCATGTGAACAGAAACGGAGAAAAACTGGCCTACAGCACAGGACCCATCATATTTGGAGAGCCTGGAACCAACGGCCAGCACTCCTTCTACCAGTTGCTGCACCAGGGCACCGATACCGTTCCCTTGCAGTTCATCGGCTTTACCTCGTCCCAGTATGGAGAGGATATCGTCGTGGAAAACTCGACAAGCCAGGCCAAGCTCAATGCAAACCTCGTTGCCCAGATAGTGGCATTTGCCATGGGCAAGGATGATGCGGATCCCAACAAGCAGTTTGAGGGCAACCGCTACTCCTCGCTGTTGTATGCTGAGAGACTTGAGCCAAAGAGCCTTGGTGCCCTGCTTGCCCACTTTGAGAACAAGGTGATGTTCCAAGGCTTTGCCTGGAACCTCAACAGCTTCGACCAGGAGGGTGTGCAGCTGGGCAAGGTGCTTGCAACCAAGGTACTCAATGGCTGTGAGGGTGATGAGGTGCTCAAGGCGTATGCCTCCCTGTTCTAGGACATACCATCCGCATGAACTGTAGCAGTTCATTCCGTGCAAGCTGGACTTTCTTAGCAGATAAGAGGGTCCAGCTTGTTTCTTTCCGATCAGAAGGGGCATGGTTTATTCAGATCTTGTGCCCCTTAGCCCTAGGCGGAGGGACTGTTATTGACTAGTATCGTTAGCAAGCTAACAATACATACCAAGGAGCGCCTGTGCCTCACCATACCCAGCATATCGTCCTGAACCTCAAGATTCTCACCAACCTCTTTTCCCGCAGACTTGAAGAGGGCATACGCAGGGAAGTGGAGAGTCCCATCACAGCTGTACAGGCCCAGATACTCGGTTTCTTCGGTAGGACCAGAAGAAAGGCCATACCACAGAGGGAGATTCAAAAGGTATTTGGCATACGGGGATCCACTGCTGCAAACATCCTTCGGCTGATGGAGCAAAACAATCTCATCAGGCGATCACCCTGCCCTACTGATGCAAGGCAGAATAGGGTGACATTGACTGAGAAGGCCGAACAGCTGAACAAGCGCAGCCTGGCATTTTTCCAGGAGTTCGAGCAGACCCTTACAAGCGGCTTGTCAGAAGAGGAGCTCATGCAGTTCTTCGCCATAACCGAGAAACTCAAGAAGAATTTGGAGTAGAGGGAACCAACCATGTTACAGAATCTAAGAAAACAGACAAAAGGCTATAGGGTCCCAGGCTTCCTGACCTCACTATTCGTAATCCTGGAAGTGGTCATGGATGTATTTATCCCCTACCTTATGGCAAGCCTCATTGACCAGGGCATCGATGCGGGCAATATGGAACGCATCTGGTACTGGGGGATAATTCTCCTTGGTTGTGCGCTTGTAGCACTCATCTTTGGAGTGCTTTCCGGATTTTTCGCAGCAATTGCCTCAACAGGCTTTGCCAAGAACCTCAGGCAGCAGATGTACTACTCCATCCAGGACTTCTCCTTTTCCAATATTGACAAGTTCTCCTCCTCAAGCCTCATCACCCGGCTGACCACAGACGTGACCAACGTTCAAAGGGCTTACCAGATGATGATCCGAGTAGCAGTGCGTAGCCCATTCATGCTTGTTTTCAGCTTTTTCATGGCAAACAGGATCAATGCCAAGCTCTCCTTAGTCTATCTGGGAGCCCTGCCGCTGCTGGCTGTAGGCATGGCTGTCATCATCAAGAACGCCTATCCGATATTTGTGAGGGTCTTCAAGACGTATGACAAGCTCAACGCAGTGGTGCAGGAAAATGTCAGGGGGGTAAGGGTGGTGAAATCCTTTGTGCGGGAGGAGTATGAGACAGAGAAGTTCAAGAAGGTATCCACCTCCATCTACGAGGACAACAGCAAGGCTGAGAAGATCGTAGCCTTCAACAGTCCCCTGATGCAGGGCCTCATGTATGTAAGCCTGCTCACCATATCTTACTTTGGAGCCAGGCTCATTGTCAGCGAAAGCATGACCACAGGAGAGCTGATGAGCTTCATCACCTACACATCCCAGATTCTCATGAGCCTGATGATGCTATCCATGGTCTTTGTCATGATCACCATCAGCCGAGCATCAGCTTTCCGTATCGAAGAGGTGCTTGCAGAGAGGAGCGACCTCTCCAATAAGGCTGATGCTATCACCCTTGTCCCTGATGGAAGCATCGATTTCGATCAGGTCGCCTTCAGCTACACCAAGCGTGAGGACAAGCTCTGCCTCAAGGATATAGAGTTGCATATTGCAAGTGGGGATGTAGTGGGTATCATAGGCCCGACAGGCAGCGGCAAGACCAGCCTCATCCAATTGATCCCCCGCCTCTACGATGTGTATTCAGGTACGGTCAGGGTCGGGGGCATCGATGTCAGGGAGTACGACCTCGACTCCCTCAGGAATGCGGTGAGCGTAGTGCTGCAGAAAAGTGTGCTGTTCTCAGGCTCCATCAAGGACAACCTCAGGTGGGGGAATCTTGAGGCTACCGATGAACAGCTTGTCCAAGCGTGCAAGATCGCCCAGGCAGACACCTTTATCCGGAGTTTCCCCAACGGGTATGAAACCCATATAGAACAGGATGGGTCCAACCTCTCAGGGGGACAGAAGCAGAGGCTCAGCATCGCCCGATCCATCCTGAAAGAACCAAAGATACTCATCCTGGATGATTCGACCAGTGCTGTCGACACCAAGACCGACGCCCTCATCAGACGCGCTTTCCGGGACCAGCTCAAAAAGACCACCAAGATCATCATCGCGCAGAGGATCAACTCCGTAATGGATGCAGATATGATCGTAGTCCTTGACGAAGGGAGGATCCAGGCAGTGGGCACCCATGATGAGCTACTGGCGAAAAGTGAGATGTATCGTGAGATATACGACTCCCAGAGCAGGGAGGGGGCATAATGATGGCAAACAAGCAAGAGACAAGAAAGCTTAAAATTGACAAGAATACGATGCGCCGTCTTCTCGAATACATATTCATCCCTTACAAGGGGCGCTTCATTCTGGTGCTTATCAGCATTGTCATCAGTGCACTGGCAGGAGTCGGGGGATCACTTTTCCTACGCGTCCTTATCGATGACTTCATAGTCCCCCTCTCCAGCCAGGCAGACCCCTCCTTCATCCCACTGCTCAAGGCCCTGGCCGTCATGGCCAGCATCTATCTAGCGGGTGTGGTCGCAACCTTTCTCTACAACCGCCTGATGATCACCATCGCACAGAGTGCCCTGCGGACCATCAGGGATGATATGTTCGCCCACCTGCAACACCTCAGCATCAGGTTTTTCGATACCAATGCCCATGGGGACCTGATGAGCCTCTTCACCAACGATACCGATACGTTGCGCCAGATGGTGACGCAGAGCATACCCTCCATATTCTCCTCCTCGCTTACGGTGATCGCGATATTCTTCGCCATGCTCTTCACCAGCTTGCCCCTGACGGTGGTTGTGATCATTTCCCTTACCGGCATGCTTTGGATCTCCTCAAAGATTGCCAAACGGAGCGGCAAGTATTTCATGGACCAGCAAAAGTCCTTGGGAAAGACCAACGGCTTCATCGAGGAGATGATCCAAGGGCAGAAAGTGGTAAAGGTATTCACCTATGAAGAGGAATCCAAAAAATCCTTTGACAAGCTCAATGAGGAGCTTTTCAACAATGCTAACCAGGCGAACAGGTTCGCAAACATCCTGATGCCCATCATGGGCAACATCAGCTACATCCAGTATGTCATCGTGGCAATCGCAGGGGGAATGCTTGCCATCAGCGGGTGGGGAGGGATACTGACGCTCGGGGCGATAGCCACCTTCCTGCAGCTGAGCAGGACCATCAACATGCCCATCAATCAGATGGCACAGCAGCTCAACGCTGTGGTCATGGCCATGGCAGGGGCCAAGCGTATCTTTGCCCTGCTTGACCAGGAGCCGGAGGTCGACGAGGGGTATGTCACCATGGTAAACGCCACCTACGATGAGAATGGGGCACTAGTGGAGACTGATGAGAGGACAAACATCTGGGCGTGGAAGAACCCCCGCAAGACAGGAGAGGAGATGTATACCAAACTCGATGGGTATGTGCAGTTCTTCAACGTCGACTTTGGCTACAACGAGGATACGCTGGTACTCAAAGATGTATCCCTCTATGCACGCCCTACCCATAAGATCGCCCTGGTAGGTGCAACAGGAGCGGGCAAGACAACCATCACCAACCTGATCAACCGTTTCTATGACCTCGCTGACGGCAAGATCCGTTACGACGGGATCAATATCAACAAGATCAGAAAGGCCGACCTGAGGCGCTCGCTGGGCATAGTCCTGCAGGACGTGAACCTCTTCTCAGGCACGGTCATGGAGAACATCCGCTACGGCCGCCTTGATGCAACAGATGATGAGGTAATTGAGGCTGCAAAGCTTGCCAATGCCGATTCCTTCATCCGCTTGCTGCCACAGGGCTACGAGAGTGAACTGGCCGGGGACGGATCGTCCCTATCACAAGGGCAGAGGCAGCTGATATCCATCGCAAGGGCCATTGTCGCCAATCCCCCTGTACTCATCCTTGATGAGGCAACCAGCAGTATCGACACCAGGACCGAAGCGATAGTCCAAAAGGGTATGGATGCCCTGATGGAGGGAAGGACGGTCTTTGTCATCGCACACCGTCTCTCCACCATCAAGAATGCCGATGTCATCATGGTACTCGAGCAAGGAGAGATCATAGAGCGGGGAACCCACCAGCAGCTGATGGATAAGAAGGGGCAGTATCAGAAGCTCTATACCGGGGTGTTTGAACTGGACTAGGAATTTGCACACCGCCTTTGCAATGTCTTGTCAAAAAGATACACATTTCAAAAAGTGAGTATCTTTTTTTACTCGATACATTTTCAGATCATCCACCGGTTTTGTTCCCGTGACAAGCCAAAAGCGACACGCCTGAACAAGCTTGTCGCTTTTGGCTTTATGATAACCCTCTATTCACACTGTTTGGCATAAGGACAAAAAAACCCCCTGGGGAAAAGGAGGTTAAACCCTAGGGGGAACAAAAGGAGGTTAGAAAAATCCGATTTCTGTGCTATCAGGTCCAACGGACGCAGAAGCATGTCGTTCTCTTTCTGGATAGTACCCTACAAACATCAGGAAAAAGAATCAATACTTTTTTGCGTTTTTTTTAAAATTCTTTTTTTGCTTTTAGTTACATTGTCACTACTTAAATACAGGCTATGGGCAATTTCACAAAATCCTTGCAACTATGAACAAATCATTCGAAGCCTGCTTGCCTCTACCCCACTCTCAGCTATCAATCAACACAGCCACACTTTTCAGGACTGTATCACAGCAAAGACCCCGTTTGCCCAATTGGCATATCTGACCAGGAAAATCAAAAAGAGATCCTTCCAAAAAGAAGAGTTCCCTTGATGATTGGGCTTGCACGACAAGAATTCGCATAGCATTGGTAAGGGCTTTGCCTTACCAATGCTCCCCTGCTTCCTAGGGCTTCACACTCTTGTAGTCAATCGTAAGCCTGTCGTGTATGAAATCGTCCTGTTCAAGGCATCCCGTATCTCTGGCTGATCGGTGACAATGGCATAGAAAAACCCTCCATTCCCAAAGCATAAGGAGAGGGTAACCCCACCACGGTTACCTTTGCTCTTGTTTTCCGGAAGACCATCGATCATGGGGACCCAGTTGTATGCCTGGGCAGCAAGAACCTTCGGGCTGTTGGGATTGATACCAAGCCAGAAAACATCTTCACCCGGGTAGTCCTCTACTGCACGAAGGGCACCGCTTGACTGCTGGGAAGAGCCGCTGAGCACATCAACACCTGTAGTCCTCACATAGAGGTGTGCCATCTGCGACGACCTGATGTAGTCGGTATATGTG
>CAYMRN010000028.1:0-10858 GCA_964392855.1 uncultured Sphaerochaeta sp. | reverse complement strand
CCCTCCATCCTTGAGTCCTTCACTTCTCCTGGCGAAAGTGAAGATCCCTTGCATGAAGAGAACACCAGCCCTGTGCCCGGCATTGTCCATCGGTATCCTGACCGTGCGCTCTTTCTCACAACCAGCTTCTGTTCCGTCTACTGCAGGTACTGTACCCGATCCCGTCTTGTGGGAGGGCATACCGAGCCTTTGGAGTTTTTCTGGAAGGAGGCCATCGAATACATCCGCAATACCCCTGCCATCCGTGATGTCGTCATCTCAGGAGGGGACCCTCTGACACTCCCTGATGAGAAAATCGAATGGTTGCTCAGGGAGATAACCTCCATAGGGCACGTAGAGATGGTCAGGATAGGAACGAAGGTCCCCATGGTGCTTCCCCAACGGATCACGGCCAACCTCCTCAGGATACTCAAGCGCTACAAGCCCATCTACCTGAGTGTGCACTGCACCCATCCCGATGAGATCACAGAGGAGTCTGCCAAGGCGTGTAACGCTTTAGCAGATGCTGGGGTGGTCATGGGGAGTCAGACAGTCCTGCTCAAGGGAGTGAATGATACGGTTGAGACCCTAATGGAGCTTTATCACCGCCTTCTGAAGGTGAGGATCAAGCCCTACTACCTTTTCCAGTGTGACCCCATCTCAGGCTCTGCCCATTTTCGTACAACAGTTGCCGAGGGCAAGGAGCTCATTCGAGGACTCAGAGGCTTTACCAGCGGGTATGCTGTTCCCCAGTATGTCATAGATACCCCCGGAGGCGGAGGCAAGGTCCCGATCCTGCCCGACTATGAGGTGGGACATGACCAGAGCAACCTCTATCTTCGCAACTACGAAGGGAAGGTCTACGCCTATCCCGAACAGGCCAAAGCGGGCACAGGAACCTAACATGCTTATTGGAATGACCTATGACCTCAAAGACGACTACCTCGAAGCGGGATATCCCGCTGAGGCAGTCGCTGAGTTTGACAGCATCATCACAATTGATGCTATTGACCACTCTCTCAGACAACTTGGGCATCAGACTGTGCGCATTGGGAATATCAAGGCCCTGGTCGCTTTCCTCGCCCGGGGAAATCGATGCGACCTCGTATTCAACATAGCAGAGGGGTTGCACGGTCTCTGCCGTGAGGCCCAGATCCCAGCCCTGCTTGATGCCTATGAGATACCCTATGTCTTCTCCGAATCGCATATATTGGCCATCACCTTGCACAAAGGGATCACCAAAGCGGTGGTCAGGGAGCAGGGGGTTCCGACACCCGACTACACAGTAATCCATGATGAAAGTGAGGTGGAAGGGGTAGATCTTCCCTTTCCCCTCTTTCTCAAGCCTGTTGGGGGTGGAACAGGTATGGGCATCAGCGCCAACTCGATCGTCAGGGACAAGGGAGCCCTTTCATATGTGGCAAGGCTTCTGCTTGCTGAGTTCAAGCAACCTGTCTGGGTCGAGACCTACCTCGAGGGACGGGAGTTTACGGTAGGGATAACAGGGACAAGGGAGCATGCAAGGAGTATGGGGGTGATGGAGATTGTTGTCGACCCTTCTTGCGACCTGGGAGTCTACTCCTACAAGACCAAACAGGAGTACCTGGAGTTTGCCAAGTATCACCTGGTTGAAGGGGATGTGGCACTTGAGTGTGAAAAGGTTGCCCTAGCGGCTTGGAATGCCCTAGGTTGCCGTGATGGCGGACGCATCGATGTGAAGATGGATGGACAGGGCAGGGTAAACTTTTTGGAAGTAAACCCCCTTGCAGGTTTGAATCCTGTTGACTCCGACCTACCCATCCTCTGCAGGAAGGGTGGCTTCAGCTACCATGCCCTGATAGAGCGAATAATGGATTCTGCCCTTCTTCGGGTAGGAAAGGCCACTGCTCGATGCATATCCTAATCGTATCTGACAAGCTTTCCAAAAACCCCACCAAAGACGAACTGGATACTCATCTGGAGGTGAAGCAGGTGCGTAAGGCCCTCAAGGCCCTCGGTCATCAGGTATCGTTTGTGAGCTTCTCGTTGAACCTGGAGAGGGTCAGGCAGAGGATTCTTGCCCGTAAGCCTGAGCGTATCTTCAATCTTGTGGAGACCTTGGAAGGATGTCGTCTTCTTCATCTTGCTCCCTCCCTGTTCGAGGCAATGGGCATAGCGTTTACCGGTGGAAACAGCCACGCTATGATGCTCTCCTCAGACAAGCTTTATGCCAAGCGTCTTATGCTCAAAGAGGGGCTTCCCACTCCCCCTTGGCTTGAAGCCTCAGACCTTGGCCCACTCACTGGTTTTTTAGGGCATCCCCTCATAATAAAGCCAGTTGCTGAAGAGGCATCGGTAGGGATTACCGACGCCTCTGTGAAGACTTTTAGTGATGAGGCCTCACTGAGAGAAGCTCTTGCAGGAGGGTCTCTCTTTGCAGAGACCTTCATACAAGGGCGTGAATTCAGTGTCTCTCTCCTTGCCCTTGATGGAGAGACAGTGGTCTTTGATCCTGCTGAGATGCTGTTTATCGACTATCCTTGTGATAAGCCGGCTATCGTTGGCTATGCGGCTAAGTGGGAGGAGTCCTCCTTCGAGTACATCCATACCCAACGCAGCTTCTCTTTTTCCCAGGAAGATGCACCATTGCTCAAAACCTTGCAAGAGCTGAGCCGTAAGGCATTCCTGCTGTTTGGAGGGAAGGGGTATGCGAGGGTAGATTTCCGCATTGATGAGGAGGGCAACCCCTTCATCCTTGAAGTGAATCTCAACCCCTGTATCGCCTTGGACAGTGGCTTTGTTGCAGCTGCCCAAAGAAGAGGCCTCTCCTACAACCAGATGATCGCGATGATCATCAAAGGGTAAGCGGTATGGAGACCTATACATTTAGGGAGCAACCTGTTGCCAGTGACATCGCCGGCGTCCGCTCAATCCTCAACACCTCCGGCTTCTTCAACACTGAAGAGCAGGAGGTGGGGGTAGCTCTTGTACGTGAGCGGTTGGAACAGGGACACAAATGTGAATATTTTTTCCAATTTGCAGAGCATGAAGGCACGCTAAGAGGGTATACCTGCTTTGGTCCCATCCCTGGGACGCAAAGCAGCTATGACCTCTACTGGATAGCTGTAGAGGTCTCATATCGTGGCCAAGGGCTGGGGAAAATGCTGCTCAGAGAGACAGAGCAGGAGATAGGCAGGCGAGGAGGGACAAGAGTCTATATTGAGACCTCTTCCACAGATCTCTATCTTCCTACCCGGTCCTTTTATCTACATAACGGCTATGAACTCGAGGCAGAGCTGAAAGATTACTATGCCCCAGGTGACAACAAGCTTATCTACGTGAAAGCGTGGTAGGAAGGTGGTATGAGTCATATTGCAGCCTATCAAAACAGTGAAGATATCTTGGACTATGAGAAGGTAGTCACGCTGGTCCAGCAGCAACTCTCCTTCATTGGCTACAACCATAGCAGGGAAGAGGTTGCGTCAGAGCTGCGAAACTCCATGAAACAAGAGAGTAGGTCTGCTCTTTTCGTTGCCTATGAGGATGATGATTCGGCGATAGGGTTTGCCTATGGGAATATCTGCTGTGGCTTGGAGACCACAGGAGATTACTTCTGGGTCAATGAACTTTATGTCACGCTAGAGTGCAGGAACCAAGGCCTGGGTTCAACTCTGTTGGAGTATATACAGAGGTGGGCAAAAGAGATGGGATGTGTCTATCTTGCTATGGTGACCCACCCGACAAATCAGAATGCCCAAGCCCTCTATCGTGACTTGGGCTTTGAGTTGGAACCGTTGGTCTGGGTTGACAAGTATCTCTGAGTCAATGCGCCTGTTCTACAATATCCTGAAGGAGATCCTCAAAGGGGAAGCCCCCTTCGAGGGCGAGGTGATAAAACCCATAGAAGCTGGGGTTGCAGTTTACCTCCAACACCCAAGGTTTTCCCTTTTCGTCGATACGGAAGTCCACACGGGCATATCCAGAAAGGGAGAAGGCCTGCCAACACCTGCGGGCAATTGAGCTGAGCTCTTCCAGCAGGGGAATATCCTCCTCTTGGGCATGATATCTTGCAACTATGTGTCTATAGCCGAACGAGTGTTCGTCCCACTTCGCATCATAGGTGATGATCTTCTCCTTCTGATGCTCCTCGTAGCCCTGGAAGACCCATTCATAGGGGGTGAGGACCCTGCAGGCTCCGTCTTTTTCATACATGCAGGCTGTAAACTCCCTGCCTTCGATATATGCCTCTGCAAAGCAAGGGGTGCCCAGTCTCTCTTCTTTTGCCTCAAGCTGTGCACCTACACTCCCTCTGCTGACTATAGAGCTTTCATCCAGACCTATGGAGGCATCCTCAGCGATGGGCTTGATGATGTACCGCTTGATCGTGCTGTCATGTAGGGACTCTGTCTCATCTCTACAGACCCAAGGCGGGGTGGCAATGCCGTGTGCTTTCATCACTCGCTTGGCAAGCATCTTGTTGGTGGTTATGAAAAGATTCTGCAGGGATGAGCCTGTATAGGGGAGGTCCATATGCTCGAGTATGCCCGGGACCAGATATGCAAGACTCTCGTTCCCTGGCTCCGAGTCTACCAGGTTACATACTACGAGGGGTGTATTGCTCTCCATAGCTTTGAGTTTTGAGAGGGTATCAAGGGAAAAGGGGACCAAAAGGGTTTTGTACCCCTTTTCCTGGAGGGTCTCCGCTATCCAGATGGCTTGCCTCTCGATATCAAGAACATCTTCCGCACTGGTAGGGCAGGTCTGGTTGTGCAGGACTATAATGGTGTGGTTTGTATACATGGTATCCTTGTAGGGACAATGCCTAGATACTTATATAGTTCGCTTCTCATCCCGCTTTGTCAAGCATATCAGCGGGTAAAGGAAGAAAGAAAAACCCTGTTTGATCACCTCATGTCCCATGATCAAACAGGGTGCCTGGCTACTTCAGGCCGGAGAGAGCCTTTGCAAGAAACTCCATATCACTTTTGTCATACCGCTGGTCGATCTGCACACTGACAATATGGTCATAGATCCAAGAGGCATGGCCCATTGTTTCAGGATCGTCCAACATAGGGGGAACTGGCCAGTAGACGGTACTTCGGATTCCCTTCTGCTCGAGCTGCTTCTGTGCCTTGGGCCGGTCTTCGCTATAGAAAGAGAAGTGGCTAGGGCAGCTACTAGCGTCTAGGACAGGAAAAACTGCCCTGCACTGTTTTGATTCCTCCAGGTTGTCCAGTACGCTCTGATAGTTCTCCCTCCTCTTCGTAAAGAGGGGGGAGGGGTCATACCGGGTGAGGATCGCCTGTGATCGTGCATCGCTTGCAAAGGCGTCAAACATCTGCCTCAGGCGTAGCTCTGTCTTCCAGAACACTTCAGAGGCTTGTTTGTCATGCGAGGAGCCATCTTCCTCTAGTGCTTTTTCCCGATGCTCCATGGCAAGATAGCGCCCCGTCAGGTGAGCCTCTTCTGCAGGCAACATAGGCAAGGTGAATTTGCCCTTTCTCTTGATCGCAACCCCCCCAGATGCTATCCCCATCCACTTGCGCACACTGCCAGCATAGTAGTCGGCATCGGGCAAGTGCCCATCAAGGGAGAATATGGTGTGGGTTGTATCCTGCAGAACTATTATCCCTTGACTTTTTGCATGACGCACAAAGGCTTTGTCATAGGAGCTGAAACCGAAATACCCGCACAACGCCAGCACCGATATGCCCTTGAGATCCTCCTCCTTGAACAGGGGTGTGAGTCGATCCCTGTCCACATCATAGAAGACAAGGTCATAGCCCGCCTTCTCGTAGCTTGCGAGTACGGTCTCACAGGTATATGCCGGCACATAGGCTTTGCGTATCGGATCGGAGGCCCGTATCTCCTTAAGACACCCATAGAGGGCGCAACGTCCGGACATGTAGTGCCTTACGTCTTCTCCTATGGTTTGGAGAAAGAACGATTCTCCTGTGGCCTCTTGTTCAAGGGTGAACATACCCCCAATCCTATATTCCATGTTAGAAACTCCTGATCAATGATTCGTCCAAAGCCTTTATGATCTCAACAGCGAGCTTTACACTGTTTTCCACATCACTGTAGCTGCTGATGCCATAATGCGTATGTATATACCGCACAGGGATTCCGATGACGATGGTGGGGACTCCTGCATTTGAGAGGTGGATGGGTGCACCATTGGTGGCACCTGCACTCCTCACAGCCTCTTGCACGGGAATCCCGTGTTGTCTGGCTAGGTCTAGGGCGAAGCGCTGGAACCGTGGATTTGTGATCATCCTTGCATCAATGTGGCGGAGCATAGGCCCCTTCTTGATGCAGGTCTGTGCTTGATAGGCAGGGACGACCGTGTCATCAGCAGGGCACCCTTCAAAGACTATGGCAATGTCTGCCTTGATGGTATTGGTACTGACTATCGAGCCACGGGTACCGACCTCTTCCTGGCTGGAGAAGTCCCCTACCAGATTTACGTCCAGATCATGGCCTTTCAGCTCTTCCAGGGTTGCCAGAACAGATGCACACCCGATGCGGCAGTCAAAGGCTTTGCCTATCAAAATGTCATGTTTTTCATCATAGGTGCAGGTGGCTTCGGGTACCACAGCAGCGGCGATGCCGACCTTGTAGCTGTCTCGCACCTCTTCTGCACTGCTGGCGCCGATATCGATTACGAGGTTGGAAATCTCCAAGGGGGCCTTTTTTTCAGCCTCACTCATGAAGTGAGGGGGCTTGCTGGCCACTATACCGGGGATGTACTCACCATCCTGGTTCCTGACCCTGACCAGGTGGGCAGGAACGTTGGAGGGTATCCAGCCACCGATGGTGATGAATTCCAGCATCCCGTCAGGACGGATAGCCTTTACCATGAAGCCAACTTCATCGGTATGGGCATTGAGCTGGACAGTGCACCGCCCCTCCTTGTTTCCCTCCCGGTAGAGGTAGAGGTTGCGCATGCTGTCTTCAGCAAATTCGCCCAGGCCCTTGCCCTCTTCGCGAAGAACGGTTAGTACCTCGTCTTCAAAGCCACTGATGCCATTGGCATCGCTGATTCTTTTGATATACCCAATTGTTCGTTTTGCATCCATTTACAGCACTACCTTTTCAAATTCTTCAATACAGGCGACAACATAGGTCGCCATAGCGTTCAGCATCTCCACTCCCCATGCCTCTGTGGCATGTTTGGGGTGGTCAGGGCCGATCCATCCATTGTCAGTGACATGGTTGGTCAGCCTGGGTATGGTTATGGTGACGCCCTTGAACTTCACGGTATTGAAACCGGAAGCTTGGAAGGCTTCACTCACATCTTTCAAAACCAAAGGGTGGTCGATTTCGTCTCTGTCTATGAGGGAGGGGTCTATTGCCATCACAGCCGCTGTCTCCTCCCCACCTCCATGGCCGCCCTTCCAAAGGGGGTTCATATCCCAGACGTTTTGCCACCAGTTAAGCAGGACCATCATGCACCCTTCACTGTCCAGCTCATAGCCTACACGTTCCAGTGCCTTGATGTTGCCCCCATGCCCGTTGAGGACCAGGAACTTTTTAGCTCCATGAAAACGGAGGTTGTCCACAACTTTCTTTACCAGCTGGTAGAGCAGGTCTCCGCCCAGGTTAACGGTCCCCGGAAAGGGCCAGAGGCTTTCACACGCCCCATACGGGATAGTCGGAGCTATCATAATCCGGTCAGTCTGTTCTTCGACAAGCTCGAGAATCTTGTCTGGTATCATCGTATCTGTGCCCAAAGGCATATGTCTTCCATGGCACTCTATGCTTCCTATCGGAATGATCACCATATCAGATTTTTTGAAATATGCTTCTGCCTGGGGCCATGTCATCTCTGCCATATACATGGTAGACCCTCCTAGGGATGGCAAAGAGCCGGAAAGATCCAGCTCTTTGCCCGTTTTGTACCTTGTGTGAACCAGAGGCCTTATTTGGCTACTGTCACCCCTTCCAGCCTGTGATATCCAATTGGATCCAAGACAAAGTCTTTTACCTTTTTGTTGGCTCCAGCGGTAATCGCAGTGTAGATGATGGGTGCATTGTTCGCCACTTCCTTCAGCCTGATTGCAAGATCCTTGTAGGCAGCCTCTCGGACTTTGGTGTCTGCACTGGTGCGGCCAAGTTCAACGAGACGGTCGACTTCAGGATCGTCGATGAAGGATCTGTTTCCAG
This sequence comes from uncultured Sphaerochaeta sp., assembly GCA_964392855.1. Classification (GTDB taxonomy): domain Bacteria; phylum Spirochaetota; class Spirochaetia; order Sphaerochaetales; family Sphaerochaetaceae; genus Sphaerochaeta. The sequence continues at coordinate 2,734 of CAYMRN010000028.1, read as the reverse complement.
GAGCACCATGCTGGGAACTATGCTCCAAGGAGTAGTAGGTGTAGTCAGCATCCTTGGTGGAGGTGACCCAACCAAAGTATCCCATGTCATGTTCGCCAGCGGTTGTGCGGCTGATGAAGGTACCGAACTCCATGACCTCCACCTTACAGGTGATGCCGATCTCTCTGAGCATCTCCTGAACAGCCTGGCACATCTCAACTCGGCTCTGGTTGTTGTTTACCCACAGTGAGCAAGAGAAGCCATTGGGGTAGCCAGCCTCAGCAAGAAGCGCCTTGGCCTTGGTTGGGTTATACTCCCACAATCCTGTGGAGTAGTATCCAAACACCGCAGGGGCGACGATCTCATCAGCAGGAGCTCCTGTGCCGCTGTTGACAGTATCGACAAGCAGCTGGCGATCAATGGCCATGTTGATGGCCTGACGTACCTTCTGGTTGTCAAAAGGAGCCTTGCGCATGTTGAAGGAGATGTAGAAGCAGGTCAGAGAAGGGGCTTCAAACAGGGTCAGGTCCTTGTTCGCTGTGACACGCTTCAGATCTGATACAAGGATGTCATAGGAGATATCCAGTTCGCCAGTCTCCAAAGCAATGGTGCGCTGAGAAGCTTCAGGGATAACCTTCATGACAAGATACTTGGTCTTGGGGGCTCCCAGGAAGTACTTGTCAAAAGCCTCAAGCTTCACGTTGTCGCTCTGTGCCCAGGAGACAAACTTATAAGGGCCGCTTCCCACAGGCTTGGTTTTCAAGGCATCGGGATTGGCCGTCACATAGTCTTTGGGGACGATTGCAGCAAAGGGGACTGCAAGGTTGCGCAGAGTCGGTCCATAAGGAGCCTTGGTGGTGACCACTACGGTGTAGTCATCCTCGATCTGTACTTCCTTGATGAAGTCGACAATGTACGAGACAGAGGCGCTGGCAATAGCGCGGTCAAGTGAGAACTTGACGTCATCGGCCTTGAGCTCTTCTCCGTTGTGGAAGGTGATGCCCTTACGGATGAAGAAGCGGTAGGAGACCGCAGAGAGCTGTTCCCATCTCTCCGCAATCTGGGGGATGACTTCGCCTGTGACAGGGTCTGTGTCCACCAAAGTGTCAAAGATGTGGTTTGTTACAGCTACAGCTGGGGTCTCTTTACCCACGTGTGGGTCAAAGGATGTGACATCAGCACCCTGGCCAAAGGTAATAGTGTCTTTGAAGCCAGGCTCAGAAGCAGAAGAGCTTTCCTTAGCTCCCCCTGCAAACAAGAGCGTGGTGCAGAGCAGTGCGAGAAGTACAATTAGAACTCTTTTCATTTCTTTCTCCTATTTCGATGTCCCTACGATCGGGAACAAACGATTACATAAGGGTGCAGGCAACAAAATGCCCTTTGCTCACTTCCTTGAGGGGTATGTCCCCTGCAAGGCAGGCATCGCTGACATAGCGACAACGTTTTGCAAATCGACATCCTGGGATGGGGTCGATGGGGCTTGTCAGCTCCCCTTGCAACAGCAGGCGGTCGGTCTTGTAGTCAGGATCTGGGACAGGAATCGCTGAGAGCAGCGCCTGGGTGTAGGGATGAAGCGGGTTTGCAAAGAGCTCATGCGAAGGAGCCTTTTCTACCATCTTTCCGAGATACATGACCAGGATATCATTTGAAAGGTGCTTTACCACTGAGAGGTCATGGGTGATGAACAGGTAGGTGAACCCAAACTCATCCTGGAGATCCTGCATCAGGTTGAGTATCTGTGCCTGGATGGAGACATCCAAGGCCGATACCGGTTCGTCACACACTACAAACTTGGGGTCCAAGGCGAGTACGCGTGCTATACCGATACGCTGTCTCCTGCCACCATCAAGTTCATGGGGGTAGCTGTTTATGAGTCGGGGGGAGAGTCCTACCAGGTCCATAAGGGTGGAGACTCTCTCTAGAAGCGCAGCCTCTTGGCCTCGCTTGAATATCTTCTGTATGAGCAGGCTCTCCCCAATCGTCTCTGCAACGGTCATTCGGGGGTTAAGGGAGGCAAACGGGTCTTGGAATATGATCTGCATCTCCCTTCTCAAGTCTTTCATCTGCCTCTTGTCCAGGTTGGTCATCTCTCTTCCTTCAAAGAAGATCTTACCCTCTGTAGGTTCATGGAGGCGAAGTATTGTCCTTCCCAAGGTTGATTTCCCACATCCTGATTCTCCGACAACCCCTAGGGTCTCCCCTTTGTTCAGGACAAAGGAGACATCATCTACAGCATGTAGGACCCCATTGGGGGTATGGAAATATTTTTTCAGGTTCTCAATCCTGAGCAGTTCTTGTTTCTTGGTATCAGCCATGAAAAACCTCATCTTTACAAAGGATACAACGAGCAAAATGTCCCTCTCCCACCTGGTAGAGTTTAGGTATGGCGAGATGACACTCATCAGTGACGAACTTGCATCGAGGTGCAAACTTACATCCGGGGGGCAGATTTGTCGGGTCGGGCATCAGGCCCTTGATGGGGCTGAGCCTTTCCACTTCTTTGCTCAGGGAGGGGATGGAGCCGAGGAGGCCTTGGGTATAGGGGTGTTTGGTCTTTTTGAAAATATCGTTCAGGTCTCCCAGTTCGATGATCTCCCCTGCATAGATGATGGCGACACGGTCACAGTTCTGGGCAACCACCCCAAGGTCATGGGTAATGAGCAGCATCGCTGTGTTGAGCCTCGCCTTTAGGGCGCTGATCATATCAAGCACCTGGGCCTGGATGGTGACATCCAGTGCTGTGGTGGGCTCATCT
>CAYMRN010000027.1:9161-10916 GCA_964392855.1 uncultured Sphaerochaeta sp. | reverse complement strand
CTTTTCTTAAAGCGTTCGATACGCCCTGCGGTATCAACCATTTTCTGGGTACCGGTAAAGAAAGGGTGACAAGCCGAACAAATTTCAACATCTATTTTTTTTGCGGTCGTCTTAGTCTTGATCACATTACCACAAGAGCAAGTGATCTCAGCAACTTCATAACGGGGATGGATTCCCTTTTTCATGATATATCCTCCAGGAATATGTGTTTTTCTGCTGGCAGTACGCAGCAGACACGTTTCTGTAGCCGTCTCCGTCCTAATAACCTGCAGAGTTCGAGGGAATCCCTGTATTTATCGAACGTAAGAACGCTTCATTATCCTTAGTCTTTCGAATCTTGTCAATGAGGAAAGGCGTCATCTCCTGATCATCCATATCACTGACAGCATTTCTTGTAAGCCAAATCCTAGCAGCCTCATCACTGGGGATCAGGAGGTCTTCCCTTCTGGTTCCGCTCTTCTTGATGTTGATGGCAGGGAACTGGCGCTTGTCTGCAAGTCTCCGGTCAAGGATGATCTCGTTATTTCCGGTACCCTTGAACTCCTCAAAGATGACCTCATCCATACGCGAGCCAGTCTCTATGAGGCCGGTGGCAATGATAGTCAGACTTCCGCCGAACTCAATGTTTCGTGCAGCACCGAAGAATCTCTTGGGCTTGTGCAACGCATTGGAATCGACGCCGCCGCTGAGTATCTTGCCGCTTGCAGGAACGGTCTGGTTATAGGCACGGGCAAGGCGGGTTATGGAATCAAGGAGAATGACTACATCCCTCTTGTGCTCGACAAGGCGCTTGGCCTTCTCGATTACCATCTCGGCCACCTGCACATGCCGTGAAGCCTGCTCATCAAAGGTGGAGGCTATGACCTCGCCCTTAACATGGCGACGCATGTCCGTAACCTCTTCAGGACGCTCATCCACAAGCAGCACCATCAGCACAACATCGGGGTGGTTGATGCTTATGGAGTTTGCAATCTTCTGGAGCAGGACAGTCTTACCGGTGCGGGGAGGGGCTACGATAAGCGAGCGCTGCCCCTTTCCAATCGGGCAGAACATATCGATGATCCTCATTGCCATATCCCCTTCATGGGTCTCAAAGCGCATCCTCTCATCAGGGAAAAGCGGAGTCAGGCTGTCAAAGGGGACACGCATCTTTGCCTTTATGGGCTCATCGTCATTTACTTTCAGTATTCGTAGGATTGCAAAGAACCGCTCGCTCTCCCGAGGAGTGCGCACCTGGCCTTTGACAACATCCCCTGTTTTCAGGTAGAGGCTCTTGATCTGGGCCGGAGAGACATAGATGTCTTCCAAACCAGAGAGATAGCTGTTTGCAGGAGAGCGCAAGAACCCAAACCCATCAGGAAGGATCTCCAGGGTTCCGACACCTACGATGACTCCCCCTTGGGCGGTGTGAAGACGAAGGATCTCTGCAATGATCTCCTGCTTGCGCAGGTCCAGTATGGTGTCGGGGTTCATCCCTTTTGCAATACCGCTTTTTCGCACTTCATCTATAGATAGGTTGGTATAGTCCGTCAGATTCAAGACAGGTGCTTCTGGATGCTCTTCAATATTCAGGTCATTGGAAGCGTCGTCATGTTGGCCTTGGCGCATGGATTGGCTCTGGTTGTAGGACTGCCCTTTTTGGTAGCTTCCCTTGGAATGGGAACGGCTCTGCTGGCTTCTGCCGCTACTTCTAGAACCATACTGGGAACTTTTTCTCTGTTGGCCCTGATTGGGGTTTCTATTTTGGTTCTGGTT
>CAYMRN010000027.1:0-9061 GCA_964392855.1 uncultured Sphaerochaeta sp. | reverse complement strand
ACTGGGAACTTTTTCTCTGTTGGCCCTGATTGGGGTTTCTATTTTGGTTCTGGTTCTGGTTCTGGTTCTGGTTTTGGTTTTGGTTCTGGTTCTGGTTTTGGTTTTGGTTCTGGTTCTGGTTCTGATTTTGACTGGTAGCCTGGCCCTGATCCTGAGTTTCGGCAATAGGCTGGGAAAAAGAAACCGAAGTGACAGGGGCCTGCTGTGCCTTGGTCTCTGTGGACGCTTTCTCAGCAGGAATCAGTTCCAGCTGCGAGGGGTCCTCCTTAGTCTTAGCCTTGGATGCAGGCTTCTTCTTGGGTGCAACCCTAGGCCTTGGAGCGCTCTTGGCCACTGAGGATCCCTTGGGCCTCCCCCTCTTTTTGGGCTCAGGGGGTATCTCCTCCTGCGTGTTTTCAGCAACAGGGATTTCGGCTGGACTGGCCACCACAGGGCTTTTTTTGCGAGTGACGCGACGCACTACCTTCTTTGCAGGTTCCTGCTCAGAAGGAAGGGTTGCGTCAGCTTGATCATGTAACATTTCTTCGGAAGACATAGAATAAACTCCAGCGGAACGAATTTTTGTGACAAGTACCTACAAGCACAAGCTAAAGGTGTTGCCCCATACCGGTTCCTATAACGTAAGACATACTGTGAGAATATGCGGAAAGATGAAGTAGTGGGTACCATTAGTATTTCCGCGGGTAGTATCTTAAATATATTGCCACTTGCTCACAGTGTCAAGCAACACATCCCCATTGATGTACTTACTGGCTAGAATTAACGCTGCAACTGAAGCTTTTCTTCTCACAGAGACCCTTCCCCATGACAAGAACTGTAATTTCACCGTTTGGGTCTCCCTCCCCTTAGCGGCAAAGCCTAGCCAAACCATACCCACAGGCTTCTCTTCACTTCCCCCGGTGGGTCCGGCTACCCCTGTGATGGAGAGGGCACAGTCGGAGAGAGAGAGCCTCAGCATCCCCTCTGCCATCTCAGAGGCGCACTCGCTGCTTACCGCGCCATAGGCTTGCAGCGTGCCCTCACGTACACCCAGCATCTTCATCTTGGCTTCATTGGAATAGGTTACCGCACCTCCCCAGAACCAGGCAGAGCTTCCACTCTCATCGGTGAGCAACTTCGCCACGTAGCCTGAGGTGCAGCTCTCAGCACAGCTAATCGTCAGGGCCTTGGCTCTGAGCTGTTCTGTCAATAGGGCTGCCGGCATGACATCACCATCGACAACCAGCGATGGCCCCACAAGGGTACGCAGCCGCTGTGCCATCTCAATACGCTGCTCTTCATCGCCCCCAACCAGATAGAGGCTGATCTTAAGGTCCTGGAAACGGGTCCCCCATTGGAGTCCTTCAGAAGCCACCTGACGACAGAGCTCCTCAAGCTTAGACTCTGCAAGCAGAAAGGTAGAAAACTCGGTGCGGGAAAAATCGTTGTGACCGATCAGGCTCGAAAGCCAGGGTAGCACCACATCAAAGAACATGGGATCCATCTCACGTGGGGGGCCGGGCATCGCCACACAGGCGACAGAACGTTCGCCAACAGGGATGAAACCCCGAAAGCCTGCAGCCGAGCCATGGGGATTGGGGATGGACTCAAAGCCGAGGGGAATCATCGCCTGTTGCTCATTGGCCCCCCATATCCGTTCGCCCATCCGCTGGTAGAGAGCATCGAAAGCACTCTGGTCCCTGGTGAGGGGGACATTGGCCAAGGTTGCAACAATGTTGCGGGTAAGATCATCACTTGTCGGGCCAAGCCCCCCTGTGAGGATCACGACATCGCAGGTGTCAAGACAAGACCTGAGGGCACTTTCAATGCAGCCGTCATCAGGGACAACCACCATACGTTCCATCCGATAGCCAAGTTGGGTCAATTGGCTTGCAACGACCTGACAATGTTTGTCAGCTATCACCCCACGGGTAAGCTCAGTACCAATTACAAACAGAGAAGCAGTTTTGTAGAGCATATTCAGTCCTTTTTCCTTGAACGCACAAATAGTATGGCTTTCCTGACTACACCAAGTGCCAGCAGGAACAGCGAAAGATAGATGGAGGCGAAAGCAAACCAGTCATCATGTTTGGTGTAGAAGGTCTCACCATGGCTTTCCGTCGTATAGACCGGAACGTCATAGATGTGCCACCCAGCCTTGAAGGGCTCCATGGGATCGATGATCTTGCCAGTTACGTCAATAAGACAGGTCATTCCGCTGTTTGTTCCCCGCACAGTGGTCCTGCGGTTCTCAACGGAACGGAAGACAGCCATGCCAAGATGCTGCATTTCAGCAGAGATTGCCCGTGACCACCCATCATTGGTCATATTTACTATGACTTGGGCACCATTGCGGACAAACCTAGCATTGAGAGCCCCAAAGACATCCTCGAAACAGATGGGTGTGGAAAACTTGACCCCCTCATCAGTTTCGAACACGACACTCTCATATCCTGTTTCCCACCAGTTATAGTCATTGGCCAGAAGCAGGTTATAGAGCCAGGGCATCTGTTTCTCATAGGGGAAATGCTCGGTAAAAGGCACCAAGTGCTGCTTTCTGTAGGAGTTCTTTACCCTACCCCCTTCAAAGAAGGTGACGGTATTGTAATCCTTGCGGTTCCACGAACCATCTTCCAGCAGAGCGGGTTTGGAAGGGTCGTCCAGCACCCCTTCGGGGTTGCCGCTCAACAGGGGCACAGGCAGAGATTTTCCGAAAAGCACAAACTCCTCCACCAAAGCAGAGGTCGCCTCATCAGAAGGGTACTTCTCGTGCCAGGCTACAGAGGGTACAAACGCTGTCTCGGACCAGAGGATCATATCAGGCTCAGCGACAAGCGCCTCAAGGCTCATCTTCCTGAGGTTGTTGAAGTTTCTCTTGTATGTGGTATAGCCACCTTCCCAGGTATCGGCATTGTGCTGGATGGTTGCAACTCGCCAGAACTTGTCCGGCTCTTGCGCCTTCCAGTGATACATGGAGACAAACCCAAAGACCAGGGTTGCTATGACAAGCACAACATAGCCGATGATCGGGAAGAAATGAGCCCTGAATGCTTCGCTGATGCCAGGACCATCCCGGAGGATGCGATCACACAGCCAGGACCCTAGAAAGGTCTGGGGAAGCACCATAAGGAACGTGATGCCCCATACCCCTACCAGTGAGGCTATCTGGATGAGGGGCAGGTATTCGTAGATGGCATACCCAAGGGTCCCATAGGGATAGCCTGCAAACCAGTTCTGGCTCACATAGGTATAGGCAACCCAAAGGACGGCCTGCACCAGGTAGCCATACTTCTTGAACAGCTTCTCACCCGCTTTCAGCAGGGGAAAGAGTATTGCCATCTCCCCACCCTTGATGATGGGGACGATCAAAATTGCCAAGGGGTGAAAGGTCTTCAGCCAGTAGTTGAAAAAAAGGTAGAAGACAAACCCAAAAAGGAACCCATAGACAGGGGTCAGGCTCCAGGTGGTGTTTCTAATGACAGCAAAAAGAGGTATCAACGCAAAAAATGCGATGAATCCAAATCCACTGTTTGTGACGAAGCCAGGGAAAGCCATCGAATACACGAAAGCTGTCACCACCAAAATAAAAACCTCAGAACAGACTGTTCTGAGGCTCCGTCTCTTTATCAAGCTATGCAAAAGAGTCTCTCCTACATTTGACCATCAGAGGTCATTCAGTCAGCGACAGATTTGTTTTCACGTAGATTCCAAACATTGTCCTTGAGCTCTTTCCCAGGACGGAAAATAGCTACCCCATGGGTTTCTACTGCTACGATAGCTCCAGTCTTGGGATTGCGAGCCCTCTCCCTACCCTTGCGGGTACGGACCTCAAAGGTGCCAAATCCACGTAACTCAATGACCTGGTCATTTTTGAGACCAGTCTTTACTTCTTCAAAAAAGGCATCGATTATCAAATGGATATCAGATCGATTCAGCCCATGTTTTTCATGAAGATTTTCGATAATGGCCGCTTTAGTCAATTTAGGTTCTGCCATGGTTACTCCTTCAACAATTTGTTTTCTCATATGTAAGCCAGCATATTACAGTCTACCGGCATTCAGTACCAGAACAGTGCTGTTATGCTTGAACAGCAGCCTGATCACTCAGCTTGTTGAAGCGAGCATGCAGTCTTGATTTCTTCCTGTCAGCGGTGCGGGAGTGGATGACACCCTTGCTGGCTGTTGAATCGAGCAACTTGAGACTGAGGTTCAGTGCCGCAGAAGCGCTTTCCATATCCCCAGATTCCAAAGCAATGTCAAATTTTTTTATGGCCTTGCGCATAGTACTTTTTGCAGCACGGTTCCTCATTCTGCGAACGGCGTTTTGTCGCTCTCTTTTTTCAGCAGACTTGTTAATCACGTAATACCTCCAAACATATCACCTAGAATACGTATTTCTATTATTATTAGCGAATCGGCAACGAGGGCCGACGAGTAAACAAAATATCACACTCTCTAAAATCGGTCAATACAATGCTTTATATCAATTGGACAAATATTCATCGGAATACTCCTTTGTAATCTCCCAACGATTGGCCCCAGCATTAAAAAACACAGCTGAATGGGGGATAGTGAGCACTCTCCCATCAGGACTGGACAGCGTAATTTTTTTCCTAAGAATATTTACTTCTGTGATTTTCATCAGTTCAATGCCGACTTTGAGCTTACTCCCTTCTGATGGATAGTTGCGTTTCTCCTCAACATAAAAATCATACTCATAGGAAAGACAGCAGAGCAAGCGTCCGCATGGTCCGGAAATCTTCATCGAATTGAGCGAAAGGTTCTGCTCTTTGGCCATCTTGATGGAAACAGGATCGAGTTTGTCGGTCACACTGTGGCAGCAGTAATCACGCCCACACACAGCCAGACCCCCAAGGACGCGACTCTCATCACGCACCCCGATCTGCCTCAGCTCGATGCGGATTCTGAAGACCGACACCAAGTCCTTAACCAACTCCCTAAAGTCTACCCGCACATCAGCGGTGAAGAAAAAGATTATCTTTGGCTCTCCGAGCAAGAAATGAGCTGTCACCAGCTTCATATCCAGCTTGTGCAAGGCAATCTTCTCCCTGCAGATCCTCATAGCCTCGTCTTCCTTGCTGAGCAGCTCCTGGAAGCGGACCATATCAGAGGGAGTGGCCAGACGATCTATCCACTGCGTATCCCCTGAAAGCTGGACCATCTCGATAGGAGCCACTTGGGGCCCACCATCGCTGATGATCTCATCAGGTTCATAATCATAGAAGATCTCTTCACCAGGGGTCGTATCCGCCTCTTCCACCGATTCCTCGACATTGAGGTCCTCGCTGTACAGACACGCTCCTGTACACTTTTCATTTCCTCTCTGATACCCTCTTCCCAAATTATGGGCACTGCCCACCACGATACCCATATCCAGACCATAGCGGGTAGGGGCCACCACTGAGGTCCCGGGGTAGAGCACAGAGTCCCAGGCACAGACCATCGTCTCGTTGGAAGAGGTGTTTTTCACCAAATATATATAAGCGCTGGAAGGCCTGTTTTTGGCAGGGGCACTCTCAACACTGCGTCCTCGATCTTTTTTCATGCAAATCCTTTGCCACAAGGGCGGAGCATACTTGCTAAAACTTACGCTATCATGTGTTAGAATAATTGTCAAACTCTACGCATCTTTTATATAAGTATTTTCTGCTCTATGAATTACTTATATTGACGATTACCTTTGCTCATGGTATATTTTATACACTACTCCCTACCAAGCGAGAATCCAAACTCAAGGAGCCTGTATGCATTTTTTCGATACGCACGCACATATAGGGTTGCTCCATGATGACAAAATGGAACAACTGCTAGCTGTACAACTTGCCAAGGTCAAGAAGGTCAAACACGTTGTAAGCATCTGTAACAGCCTCCCTGACTTTGAAAGGACCTATGCGAATCTGGAGAGTGCATCCAGTGTCTACCATGCAGTAGGGGTATCACCTACGGAAGTGGCCAATCCAGGCAGGGACTGGGAAGAGAGAATCCTGACCCATGCAAAAAAGCCACAGGTCATCGCAATTGGCGAGACGGGCCTTGATTACTACCATATGTTCGGCGGCAGCAAGAGTGCCCAGATAGAGCTTTTGCTCAGACACCTGGACATCGCCAAGCAGCTTGACCTGCCTGTGATCATCCATAACAGGAATGCCGGTGACGATATCCTGAGCATCCTTGCAAAGAAACTTCCCCCCAAGGGAGGAATCCTGCACTGTTTCGGTGAAGACTGGACCTTTGCCAAGAAGGCGCTGTCGCTTAACCTCACCTTCTCCTTTGCAGGAAACCTCACCTTCAAGAACAGCAGGGCCATACAGGAGGTAGCACGCAATCTCCCCCTGGACAGAATCGTCATAGAAAGTGAAGCACCCTTCATGACACCCTACCCTTACAAGGGAGAGCGAAACAAGATAGCCTACATTATTGAGACGGCAAAAGCCATCAGTGAAATCCGGGAAACCTGTCTTGAAGAGCTCAGCGAAAGTCTTTATGCTAACAGCCTAAGGGCCTTCTCCCTTCCAAAGGACGTATGAGCGAACAGAACCTGTATCATCCGGTAACGATAGGAAACACCCAGATCGAGGGGAATCTTTTTCTCGCACCCCTAGCGGGCTACACAGATGTGCCCTTCAGGTCCCTGTGCATTGAGATGGGGTGCAGCATGACAGTCACCGAGATGATCAGCGCCGAAGGGCTTTTTCGGGGAGGGGAAAAGACCCTCGACCTGCTCCAGCGTGCCCCCAACGAGAAAGAGTATGGGGTACAGCTGTTCATGGGAAATACCGATTCCCTGCCAGGGGCCCTGGAGAAACTGCAGGAGTACAACCCCACCTTCATAGACATAAACTGCGGATGCCCCGTCCCTAAGGTCACCAAGACCGGAGCCGGCTCCTCAATGATGAAAAACCCCTCCCTTATCACCGAAATCGTAGCGATGATCACCAGGACCCTTCCCATCGCCGTGTCGGTGAAGTTCCGCCTCGGCTGGGATGCGAACAGCCTCAACTATCTGGAGTTTGCCCAGGCGGCCCTGGACGGAGGAGCCTCCATGCTCACCTTGCATGCAAGGACCCGCTCCCAAGGCTATGCACCTTTTGCTGACTGGACAAAGCTGAAAACGCTTAAAGAGTACTGCCTGCAGAATGGATACGATGTACCCATCTTTGGTTCAGGAGACCTGTTCCATGCAAAGGACGCCCGTACGATGTTGCAAGAGACCGGTATAGATGGGGTCATGTTTGCCCGTGGGGCCATAGGCAATCCGTTCATATTCCAACAGGCAAAAGATTTGCTAGCAGGACAAGAGGAGCGGACCATCTCCTTGGAGGAGAGAATCTCCACTATCCTGCGACATCTCGACCTGATGATCGACTACTATGGGGAAAAAAGTGCCTGCATCCTGATGCGCAAGCACTCCTGCTCCTACCTCAAGGGCATTGCCCACACAGCTGCCATCAAACAGGAAGTTGTGAGGGCTACCAGAAGGGAAGACTACTTGCTTGCCATGCAGACCCTCCAAGCGAGTTGTTGACCTCTCAACAGGTAAAATGGTACGTTTACGATAGAAATTCAGCAAGAAGGTAGTGCAATGAGAATACTAGTACTGGGCTCCGGAGCCAAAGATCATGCCATTGCATGGTGGTTTTCCCAAAGTCGTCTTATCAATGGCCTATTCGTAGGACCGGGAAACGTAGGGACCGAATCGATTGCAATCAACCTTGACATCGACCCAGCTGACCCAAAGCAGGTCTATGAAGCTTGCAAAGAGCATGCTATTGAGTTCGTTTTCATCGGAACAGAGACACCTCTGTTTACCGGAGTGATCGACTACCTCAACGAACGGGGGATCGACACGTTCGGTGCACCCAGCAGGGCCCTTAAGCTTGAAGGCGACCGTGACTTCTCCAGGAAGTTCACCGATCGTCACAACATCCCCACCCCGACTCACCATGTATTTGACAATGATAAAGATCTTTCAGACTACCTCAAACGGCATGAGGGAGAACGGTTTGTCGTCAAAAGCAATACCATAGCACCAAGCCGTGTCATGATCGACTCAAGTGATTATGATGCCCTGATGAAATTCTCCAAGAAGATACTGGCAACCGGCCCGATCCTGCTTGAAGAGCACCTGGAAGGGCTTCCCATAACCCTTACCCTCCTGGTCGACAACAAGGGCTACATGATGTTGCCCCCATCAAGCGACTATATGAAGGCCGGCAGTGGAGACGAAGGGCTGCCAACCGGAGGAATGGGCTCCATCTGCCCAGTCCCTCTGCAGGAATCCGTCAGCCAGGCTCTTGTCGATACCATCATAGAACCAACCCTATTCGGCCTGAAGGCTGAAAAAATGGCCTATAAGGGTGTGCTGACCATCAGTGTCATTATCACCAAGCATGGGCCCATACTGGTAGATTATCACGTACGATTCAACGATCCCGCCGCACAGGCTATCGTCCCGCTGATCAGAACCGACATCATCGATATCCTCACTGCAATGAAGGAAGACACCCTCTCCTCCTTCCATCTTGAAGTAAGCACCAATTCGGCAGTTGCCCTTGTGGTTGCATCAGAGGGATACCCGGAAGACCCTGTCGTGGGGAAAAAACTTGAGCCCATCCCGGCCGCTCTCATGCTGAACGCTTTCAAGGGGTCGCCTTTCTACTTCTTTGGAGGGGTGCACTCTGAACATGGGGAGCTGGTCACCAATGGTGGCAGGTGTGTCACGGTGGTGGGCATCGGCTACAACATCATGGATGCCAACAAGAACGCCTACAAGGGGGTCAAGCACATCTCCTTCCCCGGAGCTTGGTAACGTCCGGATATCGGGGACAATTTCTTCACCAACTAGGAGAAGCACCCTAGGGATACCAAGAAGAACAAACGACACGAACAGAGGCTCTTTTTTGATGAGGAGCCTCTTTTCGTCTCATGATACAGCAAAGGACCAGAAGGCGTCCTTTGCTTCGTAGGAGTACTTAGCCATACATGCGTCAGAGGGAGATCAGGCCCGCAAGATCATCGGTGACGATGACCTCATCCTCCGGAGCTGCACGAACTGCAAAGGT
>CAYMRN010000026.1:0-10985 GCA_964392855.1 uncultured Sphaerochaeta sp. | reverse complement strand
TGATAACTCGCATAAAATACGATAATAATAGCAGTAACAGCTTTGGAAAGATGGTATTGGAGCTCTCTTCTTTACATGCCCAGATTTGGTTGAGGGAACCTGTATCTCCTGTGCAGGTTGCCCAGGCCATACAACTGGTCCAGGAGGACCGGAGAGAGTCGCTTTCTTTCCTCAGTTCGCACATCATGCGGTATGACCTCTACAAAGGGGCCATGGTACGAAGAAAATAGGACCGTCCATAAGGGGGTTGTGTCAATGGCAGGTGATAAAATGCTGATGGGGCTGGATATAGGTTCAAGCCGGACCAGGTGTGTGATTGGTTCGGTGAGCCGGGAAGGCTCTCTTATGGTCGACAGCATCTGCGAGCGCCCCAGCGAAGGGGTGCGTTCTGGCACGATAGTGAATATCGAACAGACCCTCAAGACCATCCAGTCGGTCGTCAATGAGGCGGAACTGCAGGCTGGTGCGGAGATAGCTGAGGTGATCATCGGCATCGGTGGGGAGCATATCATAGGGATTGCCAGTACCGGGGTGGTGGGCATCAACAGCAAGGACCAGGAGATCAAGCGCGAGGATATATTCCGTTCGCTGGAGGTTGCCAGGGCCTTCGAGCTTCCCCAGGATAGGGAGATCCTCCACACCTTGGTCCAGGACTTCCAGATAGACTCGCAGATGGGCATCAAGGATCCCATCGACATGCTCGGACACCGCTTGGAGAGCAGGGTGCTCATAGTCACCGCCTCCTCGGCCATCTGCCAGAACGAGCGCAAGTGCATCCAGCGTTCAGGGCTGGGGGTGCAGCGCCTGGTCCTGCAGAGTCTTGCAGACTCTGAGGTCGTGCTCAGCAGCGAGGAGAAGGAGATGGGGACCATCCTCATCAACATAGGAAGCGGCATCACCGACATCATCGCCTATTCCAAGGGCTCGCCGGTATATACCGGCGGGGTGAACCTGGGAGGGGAGGCTGTCACCAGTGACATCGCCTACATCCTGAACAAGACGCGAGCGGTTGCCGAACAGATCAAGTGTGAATCCGGACACAGCTATGTCCCCTCTGTATCCAGTGAGGAGATGGTCATCATCCCCCAGGTGGGCGGCCTGCCTGCCATACGGATGCCCAAGAAGGAGCTGAGCAAGGTCATCGAGCCACGCATGGCGGAGATCTGCTCACGTTGGCAGAATGACCTGGAAAAGGCAAATGTCCAGGGTGGTTTCGGTGGGGGAGTCGTGCTTGTCGGTGGTGGTGCCCTGCTCAGTGGGGTGACCGAGCTTGCCAGCGAGATATTCCGCCTGCCTGCCCGCCTGGGCTTCCCTGAGGCTATTGGGGGCCTTGACCGATCCTACATAAGTCCGATGTACACTACAGTCCTCGGGCTTCTCAAGAGTGAGGCGAAGAAGGTCAAGGAAGTCGCTCCCAAGAGCCGCTCACACAAGGCCCGTCCCCGACGCAAAGAGAGTGGGGCCGCTTCCAAGGTAAAGAGTTTCTTCAGAACGTTATTTTAAACATAAGAGCCTGGTGGCAAAGGAATAGATATGGATTTCGGAATGTTTGAAGTGGAAGACATGGTACATGATGAGCAGGCCTCAGCAACGGTAATCAAAGTTATCGGTGTTGGTGGTGCCGGGGGAAATGCGGTCAACCGCATGATCGCCAGCGGCCTGAAGAAAGTACACTTTGTTGCGATGAATACCGATATGCAGGCTCTGCAACGCTCCAATGCCCAGGTAAGGATTCCCATTGGCAAGGAGCTCACCGGAGGCTTGGGTGCCGGAGGCATCCCGGAAGTGGGGGAGAAGGCGGCTCAGGAGAGCAAGGAGGATATCCGTCGTGAGATGGAGGATGCCGACATGGTCTTCATCACCGCGGGCATGGGAGGGGGAACCGGGACGGGAGCAGCCTCTGTCGTTGCCGAGATAGCAAAGAGCTGCAATGCCCTGACTGTAGCGGTGGTCACCACCCCCTTTGCCTTTGAGGGGAAAAAGAAGCTTGCCCTTGCCCAGGCTGGCATCGAGAAGCTGCGCAAGCAGGTCGATACCCTGATCATCATCCCCAACCAGTACCTCTTGAAGGTGGTGGAGAACAACACCCCGATCAAGCAGGCCTTCCTCATGGCCGACGAAGTGCTGTATATGGGTGTGCAGGGGATAAGCGAACTCATCACCGAACCTGGGGAGATTAACATTGACTTTGCCGATGTGCGTACGGTCATGAAAGGCAAGGGTGATGCCCTGATGGGCATCGGCTTTGGCGAAGGTTCCAACCGTGCTGTCGATGCAGCCCGGCAGGCTGTGAGCAACCCCCTTTTGGAGAACGCCTCCATAGAGGGTGCCAAAAGCGTGCTGGTCAACCTTTCCGGCAGTGATACCCTCACCTTGCAGGAGTATCAGGATGTGGTGGAGATCATCACCGAGAAATGTGCCGAGGACGCCCTGATCATAGCAGGCCAAGCCTTCAACCCTGAGCTTGGAGACCGTATCAAGGTGACAGTTGTCGCCACAGGCTTTGAACGCAAGCCTGAGGTGACAGGAAGCGAGATCCCCGATATGGACCTGATCAAGCGTCGGTACTCCACCCAGTCCAAGGACGAAGAGACCCAAGAGGAGGTCAGCGCCCAGAAGCAGGAGGTCGATGCAGGCTCCATCCAGGTCAACCGCTGGCAGGATCTGCAAAAGCAGATCAACAAGGTCCCTTCTGGCAAGGATGATGACTACTCGATACCGGCTGTACTGCGCTATTCCAGAAAACCTGACGAGAGATGAGCATGTCCAAGGAGACAGACCGGGCCCTGCTTGAAGAGTATGGGGATTACCTCTTGTTGGAACGACGCCTCTCGAGGGCTACAATAGCTGTGTACACCCTGGAGGTCGGCTTTTTCCTAGCAGGTATCCAGGAGCGCATCGAGGATATACAGTCCCCCCAGGTAGAGCGCTACCTGGTCAATTCGGCTACAGAGCGCTCTCTAGGCGAACGCACCGTGGCAAGGAACCTCTCTGCACTGCGTTCGTTTTTTGTCTACCTGCAAAAGGAGAAGATCCGGGCGGACAACCCGCTTGAGCAGATATCCGCTGTGCGAAGGGCCCCTTCTGTCCCGACCTTCTTCACCATAGAGGAGGTCGACCTCCTGCTTGGCTCCATCGAAGATGAGACTCTCCTTGGCAGGAGGGATCGGACCATATTTGAGCTGATATACTCCTGTGGCCTTCGCATAAGCGAAGCGTGTGACCTCAAGGTGGGTGACTATGCCAAAGGTACGCTCAGGGTGCTCGGCAAGCGCAACAAGATGCGCCTCGTGCCCGTAGGGGAGGTGGCAACTTCGGCCCTTACCGCCTATCTCTCTGAGGTGAGGCCCCTTCTGGTTAAGGCCAGGTTGACTGAACAGGCACTCTTTGTGGGCAGACGTGGCAAGAAGCTGACGCGCCAGGCGATCTTCAAGCGTTTTCAGCAGTATGCAAAGCCCTTGGGCCTTGAAGGCAAGGTGCACACCCTGCGCCACAGCTTTGCAACGCATCTGCTCTCTGGTGGTGCTGACCTGAGAAGTGTGCAGGAGCTGCTTGGCCATAGCGATATCCAGACGACCCAGATTTATACCCACATTGAGACCAGTGGCCTCAAGAGCTCCTATGACACCTATCATCTCCTCAAGAGAGAGAAACCCTGAGGAACATCCTCATTATCCTCTGTCCCATCATCGCCATCGGAGCCATCGTAGATGCCATAGCCGGAGGCGGGGGGCTTATAACCCTCACCGCCTATGTAGCGGTCGGCCTCCCGCCGCAGATGGCCTTGGGCAACAACAAGTTTGCAGCGGCTAGCGGGACTACCATAGCGTGCTGGCGCTACATACGTAAGGACCAGGTCGACTGGAAGGTCGGCACCATTGCAATACTCTTCTCCTTGGGCGGCTCTGCAGTAGGGTCGGCCCTTGCCACCCGCTTTGCCGATATCTACCTGCACTACCTCTTGATATTCCTTGTCCCTGTCATCGCCATTTTCATCATGCTCAAGCCTGACTTTGGTCAGGCCAAGCCGATGGAGACGAAGTCAGCCATCCCCCTTTCGGCCCTTGCAGGACTTGTCCTTGGCGCCTATGACGGATTTTTCGGCCCCGGCACGGGGATGTTCCTCACCATCATCTTCACCTCGATCATCGGCCTTGACCTGCTCAGGTCCGTTGGCACTGCCAAGGTGGTGAACCTTGCCTCCAACGTGGCAGCCCTCGCCACCTTCATCCGCTTCGGCAACATAGACTACGCCATAGCAATCCCCTGTGCCATCAGCGCCATCATAGGGGGCTATATCGGTAGTGGCCTGGCCATACGGGGCGGGGTGAAGGTCATCAGGCCTGTGATGCTCCTGGTCCTGGGCCTGTTGCTGTTGAAAGTGGTCGCATCCACCTTCGGCCTGTTCTGAAGCGAAGAAGGGACTGCTTGGCCTTGGGGGGTATGAGACTATCACTGTTGCTCGCCATCTCCCTGTTGCCGCTCTCCAGTGCGGAGAAACTCAGCTTTGCAAGACTGGACCCCTCCCCAGAGGAGGTGCGAAGACGATTCCCCCAGCACTGGCACCCCACCAGGGTTGCCAGGATGCAGGCCTTCCTGGGGGCACAGGAGGATAACCATGTGGTATTCCTTGGCATGGAGGGGTATCCCACCCTTTTGGCGGGAGAGGAAAATCCGCCTTTCAGGCTTTTCTATCGGGGTAGGCTGCCAAAGCAGGATGAACAGCTCCTCTCCATCTGCGGTACCCGCAGGGCAGACCTTGCAGGAGAGAGCTCATCCTATGCCCTTGCATTGGAGGCAGGGGCCAACGGGGTCTCTGTGGTGACCAGCCACAGCCAGGGCATAGACCGTTCGGCCCTCTATGCCGTCAGCGACGGGGGCTTTACCGCGTATGTTCCCTGCGACTGTGGGCTGGACACCCCAAGGATTAGCAACAACCGCCTGCTTTCAGGGATGAACCTCATCTCGGCCTTTGAACCTGATGATGCGCCTCTTCGCTTCAGGTGCCTTTCGCGTAATGTCCTCACTGCAGCACTCTCTCCCCTGTTGGTAGTGGTTGAGGCCCCTCTGCAATCAGGGGCCCTGCACTGTGCGTCCCTTGGCCTGGATATGGGGCGGGAGGTGGTGGTCCACCAAAGTGGGGTACGGCAACTGCCCTGGTGTGAGGGTACAAGGCTTTTGGCAGGAGAGGGGGCACCTGTAGTGGGTGGGTACTCTGAGATAGCTACCTTTCTTGGGTACCCGCAGAAGTGTAGGGCAACCCAGTACGGAGAAAACGGTCAGCTATACCGTTATGGCAACTCATGCTATAGTCTAAGCTATGGAACATGATGACCAGGGGGCCCTAAAAGCCTTCCTAGACTACCACAGGCATATCAGGGGATCGAGCGAGCACACCCTCAAGGCGTACGCTTCGGATCTCTCCAAGCTCAAGGGGTTCTTGCAGGGCCTTGGGTGTTCGCTGTTGGAGATGACAGGACCCGATGCCCGCCTCTATGTCCGTCACATCACTTCAGAACAGCGGTACAGCGAGGCTACTGTCAACAGGATGCTCAGCAGTGCACGTTCGTTCTTCTCCTATGCCTTGCGAAACGCCTTGGTGGAGGTGAACCCCTTCTCCCTGATCTCCTTGAAGAAGTCCCGCTCCACCTTGCCCTCCGTGCTGAGTGTGGAGGAGGTGGTCGAGTTGCTCTCCCTAAGCTACGAGGATTTCCCCTCCACCAGGAATATGCTGCTCTTCGCCCTGCTCTATGATACGGGGTGCCGAATCAGTGAGATGCTGAGCATCACCGATGAGGATGTCCAGAACAAGGAGCGGCAGATCAGGGTGACGGGGAAGGGCAGGAAGGTCAGGTATGTCTTCTTCACCGAGAGGACAGGGGAGCTTCTTGCGTATTATCTTGGGTTGAAACACTCCCTTTTTGGTCATACGGAGCGATTGTTTTGCTCTGATTCAGGAAAACAGTTGCCGCAAAGCACGGTTGGTAGTATTTTTGCAAGGTATAGGCATACACTTGGGTGGCAGAAGAGCTTTACCCCGCATGTGCTGAGGCATAGCTATGCAACCCATTTGCTTGACAATGGTGCGGATATCCGCCTGGTGCAGGAACTGCTTGGACATGCGAGCATCTCCACCACCCAGATATACACCCATGTATCACAGAAGCGGCTGGCGAAGGTGTATGCCTCGTGCCACCCGCATGGAAGGAAAGAGAATGATTAGTTTTAGAGGGACGACAATAGTCGCAGTCCGGAAGAATGGAAAGGTCGCAATTGCCGGAGACGGCCAGGTAACCGCCGGAGATACAATTCTTAAGTCGAATGCACACAAGGTGCGATACCTTTTTGATGAAAAGGTCATCACAGGGTTCGCTGGGACCACCGCTGATGCCTTTACGCTTTTTGAGCTGTTTGAAGTGAAGCTGAAGCAGTACAACGGGGACCTTACCCGCTCTGCTGTCGAGCTTGCCAAGCAGTGGAGGACCGACAGGCAGTTGCGTCAGCTTGAGGCCATGATGCTCGTAAGCGATGGCACCAAGATATTTCTCATCAACGGGGCAGGGGATGTCGTTGACCCTGAAAGGGACGCCATAGGGATAGGGAGCGGAGGCAACTACGCCCTCGCTGCCGCTTTGGCCTACCTGGAAGCCGCTCCTGAGCTCACCGCTCGGGAGATCGCCGTAAAGAGTGTGGAGATAGCTGCAAAGCTCTGCATCTATACCGACGACTCGATTGTCGTCAAGGAACTGTAATCGTATGCAATCAAATGTGACCAAGAAGCTCGACGAGATGAAACCCAAACAGATCGTTGAGGAACTGGATAAATATATTATTGGACAGGACAAGGCCAAGCGTACCATAGCTGTGGCCATCCGCAACCGTACAAGGCGCAAGCGTCTGCCGGATGCTATCCGCGATGAGGTGTCCCCGAAGAACATCATCATGATAGGGCCCACAGGGGTGGGCAAGACTGAGATAGCCCGGCGCATGGCCAAGCTGTCAAATGCGCCCTTCATCAAGGTCGAGGCTACCAAATACACCGAAGTGGGGTATGTCGGACGCGATGTCGAGTCCATTATCCGTGACCTCATGAGCATTGCCATCCAGCAGGTGAAGACCGAGCTTGCAGAGGCTCAGTCAGAAAAGGTTGCCGCCCGTGTGGAGGAGAGGTTGCTCGACCTCTTGCTTCCCTCAGTGGGTAAGCAGGCTGATGCATCTACCGGAAAGGATATAACCCCGGAGGGCACACCCTACACTGATAGCAAGACGGCAACGCGGGAGAAGTTTCGCACCATGCTGAGAGAGGGCAAGTTCGACGAGCGTGAGGTCGAGGTAAACGTACAGAGCCGCAAGAAGATAGGCATTGAAGTGATGGGGCAGGCGAGCATGGATGATCTTCAGGATGCCATGCAGAGCCTTGGCTCCATCTTCGGTGGAGCCAAGGGCCATGCCCGAAAGCTCACTATCAAGAGGGCTAGGGAGATCTTCACCGAAGAGGAGACCGAGAAGGCTGTGGATACCGACCGTGCCATAGACGAGGCGAAGGAGCGCGTTGAGCAGATGGGTATCGTCTTCCTTGATGAGATCGACAAGGTGGCGAAGAGTGGCTCCTCCTCCTCAGGTGGGCCTGATGTCTCACGCGAAGGGGTACAGCGCGATATCCTTCCCATAGTGGAAGGGACCAGCGTAGCGACCAAGTGGGGGGTCATCGACACCACCCATATCCTGTTCATCGCAAGTGGGGCCTTCCATGTCGCCAAGCCCAGTGACCTGATCCCTGAACTGCAGGGACGGTTTCCCTTGCGTGTTGAGCTGGATGACCTGACTGCCGATGATTTCTACAGGATCCTCACCGAACCTGCCAATGCGATAACGATGCAGTACAGGGAGTTGCTCAAGACCGAAGGGGTCACAGTTGTCTTTACTGACGAAGCGATCAGGCGCTTAAGTGACATCGCCTATGAGGTGAACAGCACCAATGACAACATTGGGGCCAGAAGGCTGTTCACCATCATGGAGAAACTGTTGGAGGAGCTCTCCTTCAGTGCTGATGAGCTGAGCGGCCAGGAGATTGTCATCACTCCGAAATATGTTGATGAGCGCCTTGGTGAGGTGATCCAGAACCAGGACCTTTCCAAGTTCATTCTCTGATAAGGAGTCGCTGTGGATTTTATCTCCCTTGATGCAACAGACTATGAAACTGCACTCAAAGAGGCCCGTACCGCGTACGGGGCCTCTGTGCGTGTCCATACCCGAAAGGACTACCTTGCCAAGAGGGGCCTGAAGAAGCAGAGGCGCTGTACCATCACCTTCTACCTGGTGGAGGAGAAGCAAGAGATGCCTGAAGCTGTACTGCCAGAAGATATTCCCCAAGCCTCTGATTCACCGATAGCAGGGGAGATTCACCAGCAACAGCGCTTGGAATCCCTGCTTATGGAGAATGATTTCTCGGAAAGCTATGTCCAGGAGGCTACGGCGACGTTGCTTACGGACAAGCAGTTCGAAACCCTGGAAGAGCTTGAGATGGCCCTTTTGGAGTACATCATAGAGCATGTAGCCTTTGACCATGCCCAGTATGCCAATCCCAAGAAGTTCTTTGTGCTTCTTGGGCCTGCCGGGGTGGGGAAGACCACGACCTTGGTGAAGATGGCGATGTTCTACCTGAATTACCTGTACAAGAAATCTGAAGGGAAGGTTGCCCTGGTCTCCCTGGACTCCTACAGGACAGGGGCAACAGACCAGATAGAGCTCTTTTCCAAGGATTTTGGCTTGGACCTGTTCCATGCACATAGCGAGGAGGAGCTTTCAGAGCTGCTTCCCATCCTGGACACCTATTCTCTTGTCCTGGTCGATACCATGGGCAAGAGTGCAAACCAAGGCGAGCTTGCCCTCCATCTGAAGAGCCTATTGATGGTGCTGCCCCAGGATGAGTGCTCCTGTGCCCTAGCTGTCAGCGCATCCTACAAGAGCCGGGACCTCGATCGGTTTGTCAAGCTGTTCTCTTCCTACCCTTTGGAATCTCTGGTAGTGACCAAGCTCGATGAGACCGAGGATATCGGCAACATACTGGGTGTAAGCAAGAAAAGCGGGCTGCCCCTGCTATTCTTCACCAACGGGCAGAAGGTTCCAGAAAACCTATTGAAGGCTACCGGCGAAGTGATCTTGTCATGCCTACGTGGGTTTTCCCTTGACCTGAAGGCGCTGGGGCAGAATCAGAACAACCTGAAACAACAAGAATAATCAAAAACAACCAGAGTGTTTCCCTACCGCTTGCCTGACCGCTGACTGACCACCTTGCCCTGGCTTACCAGCGATTCTATGATCTTGCCTATGGCAGGGGCAGCTATATTGCTTCCCCATTGGGTGGACCCCTTGGGATTGCCCGCAGCTAGATAGATGATGTATTTGGGCTTGTCCAAGGGTACTATTGCCAGTGTCGATGCAAGCACGGTCCCATCCTCATAGCTGTTGGTCAGGGGGTTCAGTATCTGTGATGTCCCGGTCTTGGCCCCGATGCGCACACCTTCTACCGCTACAGGACGTGCAGTCCCTCCACTTTGTGTTGCCTCTTCCATGGCAAGCAGGATCGAAGCGGCTATATCAGAAGAGATGACCCTTTCAACTTCTGTCCGTTCACGCCTGTAAAGGACAGCCCCTCCATTCGCCTCCCTGCGTTCAAGGATGAGGTGGGGCTCTAGAATCTGTCCCCTATTGGAAAATGCCGTAGCAGCTGTTGCCAAGTGCAGGGCTGTGGTGGACAGCTCCTGTCCAAAGGAGATAGTCGCCTGTGACCGGCCCGACCACGTTTTGGGATCGGCGATAAAGCTGCGGGTCCGTGAGGGCAGATCGATGTTGTAGCTGGTATTGAAGCCGAAGCGGTTCAACGTGTCATAGAACAGATCCTTATCGGTCTGCATCGCCCAGTGTGAAATGGCTCCGTTGCAGGATTTCGCTATCATGGTGTTGGGATCGACTGTTCCGTGGGCAGATGTGCATACTATGGTGGCCCTGGCACCCTTGCCCATGGTAAAGGTGTATGAGCCATCACACAAGAATGGTTTGTCCAGGTCCGCCTGGCCGGCCTCCATGACAGAAGCCAGGCTGAAAATCTTAAAAACCGAGCCCGGTTCGTACAGGTAGTTTGCCACATGGTTGCGCTTTTCGATGTCAGTAGATTTCGATAGGGCATTTGGGTCATACCAGGGGTAGCTGGACATGCCCAGGATGTCACCGTTTTGGGCATCGAGGACGATGGCGATACCGTAGTCAGGGTTGTGCTCGTCGGCGATGTTCTGCATCTGTATGTCCAGCAGGTACTGTATGTCGATATCCAGGGTAAGGGTTATGTCCTGTCCGTAGGTCGTTTCGTCTGTGCCTACCATAGGGTAGGGATTCAGGAAAGGTTCCTGGGTCAGTTCGATGCCCTCTAGCCCTTCGTTGTCTATGTTGGTGAACCCTATGGTCTGAGAAGCATGGAAGGTTGCAGGGAAATCACGTCCCATGCTTTTTATGACCGATACCTGTCTGGTAAGGTTTGTGCGTGAAAGCTCGGCTAGCAGGGGGTTGACCTGTGAAGGGTCCATCTTTTTCTTGATCATCGCATAGGTCGAATAGTTTGCAGCCTGCCCCTGTATCTGGGCTGGACTCATCCCTACAAAGGGTGCAACTACCTCTGAAACCAAGGGCAGGTCATCTATCATGGTGAGGTGAAAAAATACCCCCCAATATGGGGTTTGTATAGCCAAAATCTTACCATTTCTGTCGTAAAGGGTTCCCCTTACCACCTCTTTGGAGACTAGGGGGTTCTGATAGGTTTTCCTCTGTGGTTCCTGGCTATAGATGATAAAGCCTATCCTGACCAGCAAAATAAGGAGCAATAGCAAGGTTACGGAGAGGAAGAACCGGTAATAAGAGCGATTTGGACTGGTACCCATGATTTTTTTATATTACTATGTAGGAAAGGTAATGTCGAGTTATGGCTAGAG
>CAYMRN010000025.1:0-11046 GCA_964392855.1 uncultured Sphaerochaeta sp. | reverse complement strand
ACAAAGGCATCGGGCATCGCCTCAGCACCTGCAATTGCAACGGATAGTTTCATCTTTATTTCTCCAATGAGTCTTCGGTATAGGGGATAACATACGGGCCATCGCTGATATATACGATAGAAAGGTCCTCAGCTTTTTTCTTCGTCTCTTTCTCTATATGGGCAATAGCACCACTGATCATCTTGGTAAAGGAGTCAGAGCCAGGGTTCTCCTGATCGGCCTTAGGGAGGAATTGCTTGCCATTGATGCCGGGCAAACCAGGCCACCAGATATCATCAAGGGACGGGCTGTAGAGGATCATATGGTCCTGCTCGATCCTATCGAACACCTTTGCCCACATCTGCACCTGCCACTGCTCAGGCAAGAACGTCCAATCGGGAGATCCGATGGTCTTCAAAAAGCCCTCTGCACCCTGCAGCTTCAGCAGAGCCAATGTGGTGATATAGTTAATGCCCCCAACGACATTCCCCTCATCGGTAGTATCGGCGATAATCACCAGATAACCGTCCTTCTTCAGAACTCCTAGGGAAGCTACGGCACACTTTGCACACTGGTAGTGGTTCATACCGACAAATCCACCATGGGTGATGACAACGTCAGCAGCCTTGGGTGCTGGAACCCGTACGGTCTCGGATATCTTAGCCACTGCAGCGAGATGGGCCTTATCCAGGTCTCCACTAAATACTCCGGTGACCTTGAAGTCATGGTCAAGGGTCACGTTTACCAAAAAGTCCACCCCGACAACCTTGGCAACCTCAAGACTCTCCTCATGCACAGGATTGCCCTCTATGTTCAGGTCCCTTGAGGCAGGATCCGCCATAAGGGGGACACCATGGAAGACAAAAGTAGAGTGCTCTCCGATAAGCCCTGGGCATACGGCCTTTCTCCCACCGCTGGCCCCTGCCATAAAATGGCTCTCTACCAACCCGGTGGCAATCTTCAAGTCGGCCTCGACGTACAGCTTGTTCACCATGATACGAGTCCCACGGCTGCTTTCGCCAAGATAGGCAAGGCTCTTTTCGTCCTTACAGTCATGGTTTACGATAGCGACTCCGCTGTTGATGACCCGCTCGTCGATCATCTTGGCTATCTCTTTATCACTCATGGCACGGTGGGTTCCTGTGGCAATGAGTATGGTGATGTTACTCTTGTCATACCCAATGGAGAACAGGGTCTCCAAAATTGGCAAGAGGATACCCTCGTCTCCCTTGTAGGGAACAGGTCGAGTGTTATCACTTACGATTATGGCAGCCTTTGCCTGGGGATTCTTAGCAAGCTTCTCCTGTGCAATTGCCTTGAGGCTTTTGCTCGCTATGGGGTTTTCAAACGAATCCAAGATGGCTTCGCGTACCCCATCAAGCGCCTTTGGCGCCTGCATTTTTATTGTGTAGGTATGATCAGGTAGGATTAGATCATCATATTGCTTACCTAAAGGATTAGTAACTTTCATAAAAACCTCCCGGAAGATACGGTGCTGGCCTTTCAGCACCAATGAAACTGTACTGGCTTGCTTCTCCTCGACTAGGGAGAAATCTCCACATACAACATATAGGAAAACCCTAGTCTTTCAAAGCCCCCCTGCTACTGTAAAACAACAAAAACCATCTAAAAGAACATTGGAAACTTGCCAGTAATACAGTCAACAACATACTTATTGTACATTGTATACACAAGATACAGCAAAGGATGTTGTTTGTCAAATATAAAAGGAGCAGTCTAACCATACTCCGGATTTTATGCAAATTTTTGGAATTTTAGCCAAATTAACATTTTACTAATCCGAATAAGCTGCTAAATTACTTGTATACAAAAAATGGATTTTTTCAGAAAATTTTCTCAAAACTGAGGCCGTTCTTGATAAAAAACAATTTATCGAGTAAAATATAGGGAGAAAAGGGTGTTGAAATGAATAAATGTGTACAAAATAGTCTTTCTGAACAAGTTTATACTATGCTCAAGAGACAAATTCTCTCAGGAGAGCTCGCTGGAGGGATGAAAATCCCAGAAGAGGTGCTTGCAGAACAGTTTGGAGTCTCTCGTACCCCAATCAGGGAAGCGATCAGAAGATTGAACGAGTATGGGCTGGTTACCATTAAGCCCCGTAGTTATGCGACAGTCTCCATCATTACTCCAGAAGAAGCTAAAGATATCATCAATGTTCGGGTCATACTTGAACATCTTGCAGTTGATTACATCGATGAAGAGGCGTATGCCAAGCATGTGAAGGAGTTCTCCAGACATGCAGCTGACTGCCAGTACTCGTTGGGCATCGGTGACAAAGTGGCGATATACGAACAAGATAGCCTTTTTCACCTTACCATGATCAGGGCGACCAATAATACTACGCTCATAAACATCAGTGAACGACTCGATCCCAAGGTCCAGCAGCTGAGGATTACCCAAAACCTCCCAGAAGAGGAACTCTCTTACTATTTGGGACAGCATGCCCAGATCATGTCACTGCTGAAAAATGGCGAAAAAGAGGCTTGCAAGAGGCTGCTTCATGAACATATAACCCACGAACTACAAGAAGGAATGGCATGAACAGAGAAGACATCATAACAGTCTATGGCTCAGATCCGACAAAAATGACTACGGCCCTTCTCAAGGCGATTGATTTTGAGACGCTCTTGCCGGATAGAAGGGCATCCATTGCCCTCAAGCCCAACCTGGTTGTTGCAGTGACAGCAGACAGTGGGGCGACTACGCATCCGGAGATTGTCATTGCAATCATCGAATTCCTGCAACAGAAGGGGTACTCCAATATCAGCATCGTCGAGAGTGCATGGGTTGGTGACTCGACAAAAGAGGGTTTCCGCGTAAACGGCTACTATCAGATCAGCGACAAGTACAATGTCCCCCTCATCGATGTGAAGGATGACACCTATGTAAAGAAGACTATTGGAAAAGTCACGATGGAGGTAAGCAAGACTATCCTTGAGACTGACTTCCTCATAAACCTTCCCGTGCTCAAAGGGCACTGCCAGACTGCCATGACCTGTGCCCTGAAGAACATGAAGGGTTGTCTCTCAGATAGGTCAAAGCGTCTCTTCCATACCCTTGGGCTACACAACCCCATCGCTGCCCTCAACGCAGTGCGTAGCGCAGACCTGGTCATTGTCGACAGCATCAATGGGGACCTGGACTTTGAGGAAGGGGGAAATCCAGTTGAGACAAACAGGATGTTTGCAGCAAGGGACAGTGTCCTTTGTGACAGCTATGGAGCCTCACTGCTGGGATTTGAATGTAAGGATATCCCTTACATAGGGATCGCAGAAGAGTTGAAAGTAGGCAGCTCAGACCTTTCACGGGCTAACTTCTTACAGCTCAACGAACCTAGCGATGAGGAGAGTCCAAAACCAAGCGGAAGGGTTTCCTACCTTGCCAAATATACCCTACCCGACTCAGCCTGTTCAGCCTGCTATGGAAACCTGATCCACGCCCTCAAGCGTCTGGATGAAGTTGGCAGGCTCCAGGACGTACCGGAAACCATATGTATCGGACAAGGGTACAAGGGGGTTAAGGACCCTGCAAAGGTAGGGGTTGGCATCTGCACCCGAGGCCTGGGAAAGAGCCTGGTGGGATGCCCTCCCAAGGCCATCGATATGATAGCCTTCCTAAAAGAGCTCAGCTCCTAAACAAATATACGCTCAGTATGCAACAAAGGCTCCCCAGGGAGCCTTTGTTGTGGTTGAAATACCATTTCTCAAATGTATTTTGCATCCTTCTTCATGGTCTCTTCCAAGCTGAAGTAGATGGCACCGACATCCTTGTCGTTGTATCCGCTCTCTGCAGCTTTTTTATAACTATCAGCCAAGGCATCCAAAATGGGGAATCCTCCGACACTTTTGAAGAGGTCCTGGTTGTAGCGAAGATCCTTATATGCCAGGGCCAAAGAGAAGTTCACAGCGAAGTTGTCTTCAACCAGACGGTTCATCATGGCATTGAAGCCCCAGCTGTTTCCACCGCTGCTGCCGATATACTCTTTCACAGCATCCCGAGAGACGCCCATCTCCTGCATGAGGATATCAACACCTGCAGTTGCTGCCTGACTCAGGATAGCCAGGAAGTTGTTCATGAGCTTCACGGCATTGCCGCTTCCGGCCTCTCCTGCATAGACGATTTTGGCGGATACCACCTCAAGAAGGGAACGGTATTTTTCAAGGGTCTCCTTCTTTCCACCGACCACCAGCTTGATAGTCCCTTCATTAGCCTCTTTGGGACCTCCGGTCATGGGGGTATCAAGCACATCTATTCCAAGCTTTCCCAATTCACGGGCAACTTTTCTGGTTGACTCGGGATGGGCTGTGGAGAAGTCCAGCACACACGATACCTTGCGCCTAGCCTGATTGGCCAAGCCTGAGGCTCCGAGGAGGGTCTCCTCTACCGTAGGCGAATCAGGAAGGCAGGTGATCAGGATATCCACAGAGGTGAATATCTTGGATAGATCTTCTGTTATGGACACATCCGCTTCCCTGAGATAGGTGATCACCGGATCTGATTCGTTGATCTTGCGTTTATGGGCAAGCACCTCATAACCCGCCTGCCTCAAATTCTTTGCAATTCCTTTTCCCATTGCACCGGCCCCGATAACTCCAATTGACTTCATAGTATAAGCTCCTTTTCATAGTTTATTACTTTCATAGGTATTATAGCAAATGTACCACTCACCTTCAAACAAGTACCATTTCATTTCTAATCTGCTCAAGTATTTGAGCCGTATCATATATCTCAGAATCAGAATATGCAGGTGCAACACCATGCAGTATCCAGTCAGTAAATATCGCCACTTCCTGTTTGAAAGGGTCCTCAGCCAGGATGTGGATAGTCCTTTGTGAATCACTGGTGAGGATCTCAATATCACCCTCATCACCGTTGAACATGTTCGTTACTCGAATTCTTCCGTTAGTACCAATAATTACAGTATCCATCTCCCTCATATCATTGATCCAACCACAAGAGAAACTGAACAATGTCCCATCTTCATAGTATAGGTTCGCTGAAAGATACAAATCAACAGAATTGAACGATTTCCCAACGGCCTGGATCACTGAGGGGACTCCAGGCTTGAGCATGCCGAACAAATTAACCGGGTAGCTTCCCAGATCGAGCAGAGAGCCTCCCCCAAGTTTTTTGTCAGTCCTGATCCCTGTTGCCCGTTCGCGCAAAGAGTAGAAATTCGACCGTGCCGATACAACCTTTCCAATTTCCCCTGATTCGATACAGGCGAGCAAGGTCCTGGTCTTCTCAGTATACCGATACATGAATCCTTCCAGGACACATCTGTCGAAGGTCTTTGCCAGCTCCTGTATCTCCACAGCATCCTTACGGGATAGAGCCATTGGTTTCTCACACAATACATGCTTTCCCGCTTTCAATGACTTTTTCACCCATTCAACATGAAGACTATTGGGAAGTGAAATGTAAATGACATCAATGCTGGGATTCTCAAGCAAAGCTGCATACGAAGAGGTTTTGAAGGGAACATCAAGGGCCTCTATGTCCTTTGACCCTGACGCGACTCCAAAAATCCGTGCACCTGGATAGGATTCGAGTGCCGGCTGCATCTTCTCCCTGGCAATTGCCCCATATCCAAGAAGCCCCCAATTCAGAATGTTACTATTCTCCATTACATCTCCTCATATTTTTCTATCACATGCATCAGTACAATAACGCAAGACGACAAGACAAGTCTCTTAGTTAAACATGAACATCCTGGGCAACCAAAGCATTAGCCCTGGTAAAAATACCGCTATCATCACCACGAGAAAAGACAAAAGATAAAAAGGCAACATTGCTCGCATTGCTTTTGGAACAGAAATCTTAGCAATATCTGCAGCTATAAGAAGACATAGACCATAAGGTGGTGTTATCAATCCAATTGCCAAGGTGAGTACAATGACAATCCCCATATGGTAAGGATCAATACCAACTGCCAAGGCGATAGGACCAAAGACAGGTTGCAGGATGATGATTGCAGGCACAGCATCCATGAATGTCCCAACTGCAATAAATGTGATAATTGTAAAGACCCAGACAAAAGCGGGAGAAGACAGGAGTCCGGCTGAAGTAAGTGCTGCCACTATATTTTGTGGAACGTTATAAAAAGCAAGTACCCACCCCCACAAAGAGGCTGCAGCTACGGCAAACAACGACAAAGAAAACATCCCGACACTGGTTCTAATGGTATCGATGAATTGCTTCAGATTCAGTTCCTTATAGAACAGAGTGAGGATGATTGAGTACAATACTGCAATTACACCAGCTTCCGTCGCTGTAAAGACACCGAGGATGATACCCCCCATGACAATGATTGGGATCACCAAGGCAGCGAAAGACTCTTTCAAGGAACTCAAGAAGTTCTTGAAATTAAACTTAGAGCTACCACCGATGTTATGCTTTGTAGTGAAATACACTGCATAGAGTATCTGGCTTCCTCCCACCAGGATGCCTGGAATAATTCCGGTTAAGAACATCCCGCCAACAGAGAGACCTGCTGTAGCGGCATAAATGATCATCATAATACTAGGTGGTATGATATTTCCCAATGTAGAAGAAGCTGCAGTTATGCCAACGGTAAATCCTGTAGGATACCCTTCCTTCTCCATGGCAGGAATCAAGACAGAGCCCACACCCGCTGTATCAGCTGATGATGCCCCTGAGATTCCAGCAAAAATCATACTTACGACGACATTAACATGGGCAAGACCCCCTCTAAAATGCCCCACACTGCTGTTGGAGAACCCAATCAACCGTTTAGAGATTCCTGCCTCATTCATCAATTGTCCAACAAAAAGAAAAAATGGTACCGCTAAAAGAGGGAAGCTATTTAATCCAACCCATATCCTCTGGACCACAATGGTCAGGGGAATCGATCCCTGAAAGACAATCGCAAGGGTTGAAGAGAGGAACAAGCCAACTGCAACTGGTACGCGCAATACGCACATGAGTAAAAAAGATCCAAAAAGTATGTACAGCATATCAGCTCTCCCTCGTTTTCATATCTACATCACTTTGGGTTTTTTCGTCCTTCAGGACAATCCTCATGATGTGGTGCAAGCAATACAATATCATTGTGACCCCTGAAATAGGAATGGAGACAAATATATATTTCAAATTTATGCGTGCCATCTGTCCCAGTCTCAGCTTACTCATCTCAACATATTGGCTTCCAGTGATTACCATTATCAGAGCGAGTGTTATGAAAGCCAGATGAGGGACCATCCTCAACATCTTGCGGAGAGGAATGTTGTGCACTTTGTCATAATCAAAGAATTCTATTGCAAAATGCCTCTCTGTTTTTACGCTTAGTGCAGAGCCCATCATGACAACCCATAAAAACAGATATCTTGCCACCTCTTCTGTCCAAAGGACAGGATTGTGAAAGATATATCGTGAGGAGACTTGGAGAGTAATTACTGAAGTAAGGGCCGCAAATAGTAGTATGCCAACCCAACCTTGAATTCTGAACACAAAGTCTCTTACAATGGTGAAATTATCGAAAACCTTTGACGTTCTCGTAGATATTCCCTTATTCATTACAACTCCCTCCCGAGAGAATTAAAAATAGTCTGCACACTCTTCTCATTCAAAGAGTGTGCAAACTATTAGTTTTTACAGACTATTCAGCAGCTCGGACTTTTTCGAGCAGATCGGTAAGCTTCAGTTTCATTGCTACCTGGTCTTGAATTTTTCTTCCCTCAGCCTGGAATACACTCACATCAGGATAGGAAACTTTTACACCCATCTTTTCCATTTCAGCAATTGCTTTCATGTTCTCAGCAGTGATGTACTCCATTTCCCACGCTGCGGCCTTAACAGCTTCTTCTTTAATTATCTTCTGATATTCGGCAGGAAGCTTATTATACGTAGCACCACTGATGAAGAGCCCCAAAGGAGTTACCAGGTGCCTTGTCATGGCGAAATACGGAGCATTTTCATAGAATCTGTTCATAAGCACACTAACAGGCTCATTCTCAGCACCATCAATTACGCCAGCCTGGAGAGCTGAATAGACTTCAGAGTATGGCATTGGAGTAGGGAGTGCACCAAATACTGACCATGTCAGTGCATTTGCTTCTCCACCCATGACACGAATTTTCATTCCTGCAAGGTCCTCGCTGTCTTCAACCAGGCGCTTATTGTTGAACAAGAGCCTATAGCCAGAAGTAAAGGTAGAGAGAAGGTGAATTCCATATCTGTCCTGAGAAGCCTTATCCAACAGATCCCCTACTTCTCCGGTAAACACATTGGTGAAGTGTTCTTCATCGACAAACAAGAATGGAGCACCAAACAGGTCAAGTTCGGGAACGAAAGATGCAACATGGGAAAAAGCTGCAACAGCCATGTCCAGAGTCCCCATCTTCAACCCTTCAATCTGTTCTGAAGAGTCCCCCAGTTGTGAACTCGGATAAATGGTAATTTTGACATTTCCATCAGTCGCTTTCTCTACATTCTCAGCAAAGCGTTTTGCTCCAAGGTCAAATGGATGACCTGAGCTCTGGTCGTGGCCCAAGCGAAGTGAAAATTGCTTTTGTGCAGCGCCTTTATCTGTCTGCCCAGCAGCAAAAACCATTCCAACCGTTAAAAGAATCAGAACCATTGCAACAAGTAGTTTCTTTGTTTTCATTTTTTTCCTTTTTTCCTTTTTCCTAGAGAATTGTTTAACTTACTTCCACTCTAATTCAACATTGTTGAATTGTCAAGTTTATTCACCAATTACAAAATATCTTTATAAGTATCGTGATTATCAGTGATTATTTTTTTGAATGCAGGCAGGTATGACCGGACCCCATGGTTCATGACCGAGGGGCCAACAACACCAATGGGTAAAAACTGGGGATATACTAGTATTGGAAGGGTCAGGAGGGGTGTGCTTGGAAACTGGAAAAAAGCATATATTTTGTGAGTATTTGGCCAGGGAGGGTCTAGCCTTTCAGCAAACAACCCGTCGTCATGATCACACACTCAAGCCTCTGGTCACTGAACAATCATTATTGTCACTCTTGTTACAACGTTCACGGATGCTTTTCATATGAATACATTCCAGACGCTGCGAGGAGTCCAAAAAAAACGATTCTCTCCCCTATCCAACTTTCGGAAGTATCAGATACAGCGAGATTGACAAGCTGGTATTACTCAGCAAAGAGTCCTTTGGTCAGATTATGATAGGATCCTGATCAGACCTCTACAGGTCTTGGAGCCTAGCCTTGTTGGTTTTGTCTCTGTAAAGAACTGATGTCAGACAAAGATGTCCAGATATGTGGCATTTTCAGAAAGGGGGGATACGTAATGGTCCTCACTTGCGTTGAAATACAAGCTATCCCCTTCATGAAGGGTATATTTGACATGTCCCACTTGAAAATTGATTGAGCCTTCTATGACCAAGACAAACTCTTCTCCGTCATGCCTCACGGAGTGCCTTTTGACTTCCTTGTCTTTCACTCGGAAAAAAAAGGGTTGCATTTTCTTTGATTGGTACTGGGTGGCTACGGCAGAAATTCTGTAGCCCTTGTCTGTCCCAATAAAATTAGCCTCAACCTCTTCCCATGTGGTAAACACTGCACTGATTTGGCTATTCTCTTCCAGCAATGCAGAAACTGTAGTACCAAGGCTCGATGCAATTTTTACCAGTGTGGCAACCGATGGCATGACTTTACCGTTTTCTACTTTTGATAGAAGACTCTTGGAACACCCGCATCTGTCAGCAAGTTCTTGGAGCGTTGAACCTTGAAAATTACGAAGTTTTCGGATTTCATTTCCTATGCTAGTCTCTTTCTTCATTATTATCCCTTCCTTCCTCGCATTAATATACATGAATTTTAGATTGGAGGAAACAATATTGCATAAAAATAAAAATTGTTTACTGCTACTCAACATTACCTAGCATCCTGGCCAGAGAGAGAACCTGGAATTGCCTCACAGCAAGTTGGGAAAAATTTGCCTGTAAGCCTCATGTGGTATGTTGCATGCAGTCTAAAGAATGATTGTACCCAATGCTTGTAAAATCGTCTATAGGAAATGGTAATTATTTGCTTGTAATGCAATTAAAATTTATTAAAATTTTTCTTGACTTATGAGTAAATGTGCCTTACGATATATTTAATCGTTTAACTTTATGGTAAAAAGGGGCAGTAGTGAAGAGAAGACCTACTCTTGGGGATGTCGCATCCTTAGCAGGAGTATCAACAGCTACAGTATCAAACCTCATCAACGGAACCAAATTCGTTGGGGAAAAAACCAAGGAAAAGATCAATCAAGCGATTGAGGAGTTGGACTATATCCCCAATAGCCTTGCAAAAAGCCTTAAGGTAAGCGATTCCAAACTGATCGGCCTTCTGATCTCAGATTTTGCAAACCCTTTCTTCCCCCCTGTCGTCAGGGGAATAGAAGAGCAGCTGGCAAAAAACGGCTACAACCTTTTGTTGAGCGATACCAACTCAGATACAGAAAAGGAAAAGGAGAACCTCCGTGTCCTGCTTGGAAGGCGAATTGACGGGCTTCTCGTTTCCCTTGCAGGGAGTGAGGAAGAACATTTCCATGACATCTATACCCCTACAGTGTTTTTCAACCGTGTCCCGGTGTCAGGCAAGTTCTGTAAGGTACAGGTGAAAAACTTCAAAGCCACCTACATAGGGACACAGCATCTCATCGGCCATGGGTATAAGAGAATCGCCATGATTGCCGGCCCTCAACACCTCAATGTGGGAAAAGACAGGCTCGAGGGCTACAAGCAAGCGTTGCTTGACCAAGGGATGGAAGCAGACCCCGCTTATCAGAGGGTGTGCAAGCTAACAGTTGAAAACGGATATGCTCAGATGAAGAGCCTTATGGAAATGGAAGTCCCTCCTGAGGCGGTGATTACAGGAAACAATGCGCTATCCTTGGGTGCCTTCAGTTTCCTCAAGGAAGCCCAGTATAAAATCCCATCAGACATTGCTTTTTTGGGGTATGACGAAACAGACTGGGCAACCATTGTTGATCCGCCCATTCCGGTCATACGTTATCCAATGTATGAGATGGGTGAATCTATCGCTACAATGATCT
>CAYMRN010000024.1:9153-11082 GCA_964392855.1 uncultured Sphaerochaeta sp. | reverse complement strand
TCTGATACCGAGTATACATGAAAAGAAATGCCAACAAGAAGATATCACGATTATATAGGGATTTTTCTATTACCCAAAAGATATATCTCCCTAACCTCCTTATAATTATCTTGCTCATTTCTTTTGTGATTATAGCCGCTACCAAAGTATCCACAGATCAATTGATCAGCCAAATTACAAAATCCACCAAGCTCAGCACTGACATTATCGTGCAGAGCATGGATGCAAGGCTTAACAATATTGAAGAAGCCGCCACTCTGGTTGCAAGAAATGAGACTGTGCAGACCGTATTGAAGAAGCTGCAGGATGTGGAACCGGAGGAGGGTACTGACCACTATTTTCTCATGCGATCCATCCTGCAAGAGATTATTTATCTGAGAAATTACATATATGGTGCCACTATCTACACAAGCGAGGGAGTGCGTGTGGGATCACAGGGCATTTCCGATCCTTCCTACACATCTTCACCACTCTTAAATGATGATCTCATTGAGATTTCGCTGATGAATAAGGGTAACAGCGTATGGCTAGACCCCAGTGTATTCAGCTATTCAGGAAAGAATCTTGGGATCGTCGGCATCACAATGCTCAGGGCCATCAGGAATGGACCTGACGGTCCCCTGCTGGGATTTTTGCTGATCAGTGTCAGTGAGGCAATCTTTACCTCTCTGTATAGCCAGCTTGATTACGGCCCTATGGGGCAGTATCTCATACTTAACAACAATGGGAATGTAGTGCTTTCCATGCGGACGTACGGTAACGAGTTCATGGAAGCAGTCAATAAGGCATTTCTCGAAAAAGATAGGGAAGTAGCTGAGTCTTCAAAGGTATATAGTACTCCGAATGGGGAGATGCTCATCATCTCCAGAGATTTCAGCAGGCTGGGGTGGCTGATACTTGGGGTCCTTCCCTTACGTGAGTTTCTTACCATAGGGCAGAGCCTAACCCCCTTGCTCTATATGACAGGCTTGATCGGTATCATATTGGAGTTGCTGTTTGCAATCCTCATGACACGGACAATCTCAAAGCCCATTATACGGTTGTCCAAATCAATGCGGGAGGCGGCAGAGAATAACTTTTCTGAGCTCTTGGAACCACAAGGTAATGATGAGATCGGGGAATTGACTGAGTCCTTCAATTTCATGCTGACACAGACTACCTCGCTTATGGATCAGATTCACTACCAGCATGAACGGGAGCGAGAACTTGAGCTTTTGGCATTGCAATCCCAAATCAAGCCACACTTCCTGTATAATACACTGGAGAGCATTGCTTCGCTCATTCAGATGGGAAGTGATGAGGATGCCTTCAACCTTACCAAATCGGTATCGTTGTTCTTTAAGGGGGTACTCAGTGATGGCAAGCCCATCATTACTATCAGAGAAGAGGTGGAGATTCTCAAGCACTACCTGGTGATTCAAAAGGTAAGGTACCAAGAGAAGCTTTCGTATGAGATCGCCATCGATGAGGATATATTGGACCAGAGGATTATTAAGCTGACTTTGCAACCTTTGGTAGAGAATTCAATTTATCATGGGTTGAAGGCTTCCCATCACAACGGAATGATTGCCATTACAGGATGGAAAGAAGATGGGTTTGTTCGTCTCCGTGTCAAGGATAACGGTGTTGGCATCCATCCGGACCGACTGCAAGAGCTGACATATGAGGATGGTTCGGTGAAAATGCATTCAATCGGCTTTGGCCTTTCCAGTGTTGATCAGCGGATTAAGCAGTACTATGGAAAATCATATGGCATCAAGATCAGCACAGTCCACGGTGAGATGACGCAGGTGGATGTCCGTGTACCGGTAGAAGAGGATCCCAAATGGATACTTCAGTAAATATTCCCGTTATCATAATAGATGACGAATCTCTCATCCGAAAGCTTATCATCAGATCTGTTGATTGGGAGGGCTTGGGGTTCTCTAT
>CAYMRN010000024.1:0-9143 GCA_964392855.1 uncultured Sphaerochaeta sp. | reverse complement strand
AGTGGCCGAAGCCCAAAATAGTGATGAAGCATTGGCCCTTGTTGCAGAGTGTAAGCCCAAGCTGGCGATGGTCGACATTAACATTCCCTATGTCAACGGCATTGAACTTGCAAGGCAACTGCGCACATCCTATCCTGATCTCTCCATCATATTCCTCACTGGATATAATGATTTTTCCTATGCCCAACAGGCTATCAGGCTGCATGCAGCAAATTATCTTCTCAAACCACTGAATCCTGATGAACTTACCCAGGCATTGGAAACCGTCAGGGAGCAGATCCTTAACAAGGTGCGAATAACCTATCGGAACTCCTTATACGAGAATCAGGACTTGCCCCAACAGACGACAAAAAAAGATTTTTTTAAGAAACTCATCCAAGATAGCGAAAATATGGAACCCTTGGATCTAGAAACTGGGTTTAAGTTGTTTGGAATGGCTCAATTGTTAGATTACTCGCATGTTGTTTTCGTCCTTAGCATGAGAAAAGGGCTGCTGCCAAAACACCAGGAGATCGATCGGGTCGTAGACCCTCTCCTGCGGAAACTCCCGGTGAAGATGGTTGTGGAATCAACCCAGGATGCCATGGGCAGATATGTGCTGGTCATCAGTTTTCCTCTTGGGTCCTATGATGAATATACCCATGCCCTATCCCAGTTCGCCGTATTCTTGCGCCACCAGGTCTCGGCATCTTTTGGGCACTCTTCTAGTGTGGGAGTCGGCTCTTTAGTTAATTCCCCCCATGGGTTGGCCACTTCCTATCACCACGCCAAACAGGCCCTTGATGAACGGTATTACACTAACCGTGAGACTGTTTTCGAATATCAAGCCATCAAAGCTCCTGCAGGAAGCGAACAGATAGTTTCTCAGGTCTCTTTTGATGCAAAAGCTTTGTCTATTCTGCTCCGGGGAGGAGGAGAAAGGGAGATACTCTCTCTCATTCGCCAGATCATAAAAAATATGCAGCAGGAACGCCTCCAAAAGCAATTGTGCACGATGCAAATATTTAATTTTGTTACGATTATCGAAAAGTTCCTTTCTGAAAAAGCACTCCCTCTTTCGGCTGTCCTCGGGGAGAAGTGTGATATCGCCCACGAGATTCAGGATTTGGAAAACCTGGGGCAGGTGCGCGACTGGCTGGAGTGGCTTACTGTCAGGGTGTTTGCCCTTGTTGCTGATAACTCCACAACAAAGACTCAGATGTTGGCAATGCGTGCTAAACGATATATTGAAAGTCATTATAGTGAAAAAAGTCTGTGTCTTGATACAATATCCGCTCATGTTGAGGTTACTCCAAGTTATATCAGTGGAGTTTTCAAGAAGGTCCTTGGTGTCTCCATTGTCAAATACATGACCGACTATCGAATTAAAAAGGCAAAATGGTTTATGGATTGTGACCCCCTGATGCCCATTTCTGAGGTTTCGGAAGCTGTGGGATATTCCGATGCATTCTATTTCAGCAAAGTATTCACGAAACAGGTAGGAATCTCCCCTTCAGCGTATCTTAGGAGCAAAAGGGCTCTCTAAGTGATAAAAATTCCTTGTATTCAAAAAAAATTCCATGTATCGGGGAGAAAAACCCTCCTAGGATTATAACAGAGAAAGGCGTATGTCTTTTTGAAATCTAAAGGAGGATTG
The DNA here is from genome assembly GCA_964392855.1 of uncultured Sphaerochaeta sp. Classification (GTDB taxonomy): domain Bacteria; phylum Spirochaetota; class Spirochaetia; order Sphaerochaetales; family Sphaerochaetaceae; genus Sphaerochaeta. Next base: position 7,507 of record CAYMRN010000024.1, on the reverse strand, counting down.
CAAATGAAGCGACTAATAGTTGTTCTTCTCTTAATCTCAGTAGTGTTTTCTCTAGGGTTTGCCCAAGGGCAGAAAGAGGCTGTTGCCGGCAAGAAAGGTTGGAGGATTGCTCTCAGTAATGACTACGCTGGAAACTCTTGGCGTCAGACGATGATCAAGGATTTTGAGAAAGTTGGAAAAATTGCGATGGATAAAGGACTTATTGCAGAAGCAAAGGTATTTACCACCAATGAGAGCTCTGCTGCCGAACAGGCTGCACAGATTCAGAACCTGATTCTTGAAGGCTACGATGCCATCGTCCTGAACGCTGCTTCTCCTACAGCACTCAACGGTGCCGTAAGACAGGCTTTGGATGCAGGAGTTGTTGTGGTTTCCTTTGACAACACCATCACAGAACCCCAGGCATGGCGTTTGATCACTGATTTCCTCTATGCCGGTGCTGCACAGGTTGAGTTTATCGCAGACCGTTTCTCCAAAGCCAATCTGTTGGAGATTAGAGGCCTTTCCGGAACCTATGTGAATGATGCCATTCATGAAGGTATCACAGGTGCGCTCAAGAATTATCCTGGCCTGAAGGTTGTTGGTGAAGTGTATGGCGACTGGACCCAGTCAGTATCTCAGCGCGAAGTTGCAGGAATCCTGCCTTCTCTTGGTAAAATTGATGCTGTCGTCACCCAATGTGGTGATGGATACGGCGCTGCCAAGGCATTTGAAGCTGCTGGACGCAAACTTCCCCTGATCATCATGGGCAACCGTTATGATGAGTTGGTTCTCTGGAAGGAGCTTGATCAGAAGTTGGGTGGCTATGACACCATGTCCATCAGTATTCCTCCTGGGGCAGTTACCATTGCTTTCTGGACCGCACTCGAAGTTCTCAACGGTAATGATGTTCCTAAGGAAATGACCCTTCGCCCGCTGACCATCACCAAAGATAGTCTCGACTACCATATCGGCAATACCGAAAAGGGTGGAGTTGCTACCTTGGTATATCCTCAGGCTTGGGTACAAGAGCTGATCGCCAACTTGAAAGCTGGAAACCCACCACCGGTCGATCCTATTTCTAAATAGTAGAAGAGCTGGTAATTGAACTAATTTTCTTGATACCCCGAGATTTTCTGGACTGGATGAGAAAATCTCGGGACTAGTTTGTAAAGGTAATCAAATGAAGCCAATTGTAGAGCTGAAAAACATCAGTAAGTATTTTATGAGTTCCCGTGCGATGCATGAGGTCAACTTACAGATTTCTGAAGGGGACTGTGTCGGGATTGTCGGGCATAATGGGGCGGGAAAGTCCACCTTGGTTAATGTCCTTACAGGTATTTTCCCCCCAACCTCAGGAGAAATCTATATTGATGGAATCCTCCAGCCTCCTGGATATGATATTTTCACATCCAACAGGGGAGGGATTCGGGCTGTTTTCCAGGAACTGAGCCTCTGCCCAAACCTTACTGTCATTGAGAACATACGAATATTCCACCCTCGGATTTCAGGTATCGGGTGGAAGAAAAAAGCGACTGAAATAATCATGTCAGTGTTGGATGACATTTTCCCGGGCCATGGGATACTTCCTCACTCCATAGTGGGGAAACTCACCCTGGGCCAGAGGCAGATGCTTGAGATAGCGAAGGCTTTCACGGCTTCTGAAGATGTTCTTCGCTTGGTTGTCCTCGATGAGCCTACCAGTGCCCTGGATGGGAAATCGAGTGAGCAGCTCCTTGCCTACCTCAATCGTCTTAAAGAGAAAAAACTCAGTGTGATATACATATCCCACCTGCTCGAAGAGGTCATTGCCTCCACGACCAGAATAATGGTCATGAAGGATGGGATTGAGGTGGCTGTCCTGGATACCGAAACTGTCACTAAAGAACAACTGATAGATAAGATGGGTGATACTTCTGTCCAGGATACTTCTTCTGCTAAAGTCACACAATCAAAAAAGCTAGCAACCAAAAAGGAAACAGATACATCACAACCTGTTGTGATCGAGCCGAAACAAGCATCAGATTCTGTTATGCTCACAGTCCGAAAGGGAGAGGTCATCGGATTGACCGGCCTAGCAGGACATGGGCAAACTAAGCTATTGATGGACCTCTTTGATAGCGGCTCGGATGCAGTGTACAAGGTTAATGGTCCGGTAACCTTCCTGCCAGGGGATCGTCAGTCTGATGGGGTCTTTCCCATTTGGTCCATAATAAAGAATATCTCCATACAATCTTTGAAAAAACTTTCTCATAAGGGTTTTATTGATGAGTCCAAGGAGACTGACATTGCGATGAAATGGGAAGAGGCTATCGATATCAAAGCTGCTTCCTTGGACAATAGGATTTCCAGCCTCAGTGGAGGGAATCAGCAAAAGGTCATTTTTGCCAGATGCCTTGAATCTGCTGCTGAAATTGTACTCATGGATGATCCTACCCGGGGTGTTGACGTTGGGACGAAGCGGTCGATCTATGAGTTGATCCTTGCCGAAAAAGCCAAGGGTAGAAGTTTTGTCTGGTACACGACTGAGATGGTAGAGTTGCAGTATTGTGATCGGCTCTATGTGTTCAAGGGCGGTAAGATCATTACAGAACTTGCCGCTGGTGAAGCAAGCGAAGAAGATATCCTAAAAGCTTCGTTTTAGGGGAGGAATAGATAAAATGGAAAAAAGAATTGGTGTAAGTCCTCTTTCTAACCGGAAATATAAGGGGTCCAAGGATGTTCTCATGCCGGTCATATCAATAATAATCGTGACGTTGCCAATTATTCTGCTTCGTCCACGGGTAATGAACTACATGGGAATATATCTGTTGCTGAATATGGCCATTCCCTTGGCACTTGCCACTATTGCCCAGATGTTTGCGATGACCATTGGCGAAATTGATTTTTCCGTTGGTAATCTGGTAAGTCTCGTAACCTGTATAGTGGGTACAGTTTTGCCACAAAACCCTACACTGGCGATTGTCTTCCTGATAGGAATCCTCTTGACATATATGGCTATTGGGGCCTTATTGTATTTGCGTAACCTGCAATCCATTGTGGTGACTATCGGTATGTCATTCATCTGGACCGGGTTGGCAATAATGATACAACCCACCCCTGGCGGTAATGTCCCCAAGTCTATCGTCTCTTTGATGCAGGTTAAGACGCCACTGATTCCCATGCCCCTTATGTTCATGGTGGTCATTGCTATCCTGCTTAATATCCTCTTGTTTAAGACTAGCTTCGGCGTCTTGCTCCGAGGAATAGGTGGAAACAAGAAAGCGATCGAGCAGTCAGGACACTCTGTCTTAAAGACCCAAGTACTCGTATTTGGCCTTGTCGGATTGTTTGGGATTCTCAGCGGAATTGCCCTTGCTGGGATTACCACCAGTGCAGATGCAAAGATCGCTCAGAACTACACCCTCATTGCTGTAGCAAGCGTCCTGCTTGGTGGTGGGAGTTTCTCCGGTGGCACGGTATCAGCAGTAGGTGTTGTCTTAGGAGCTTGTACTATGACGTTGGTTGGTACGTTGCTCACATTCCTAAAGATATCTCCCGACTGGCAGATAGGAACCCAAGGAATGATTATCCTGGTTGTCCTGTTCATCAACAGCCAAATGAAAAAAACTGGAAGGATTCGATATGTTTAAGCAAACTAGAACAATGGGCATACCCAGACACCCTAGCCAATTTCTCGCCAAGAACCGTTGGATCTGGTCATACTTAGGGGTATTGATTCTCTACATACTCATCAGCATTATCTCTGACAACCCATTTTTGACCTTTTCTGCTTCTATTGGGTTCTCCTCATTCCTCATTATGGTCGGGTTGGGACAGATGCTGGTCATCACAAATGGACCAGGAAACATTGACCTGTCACTTCCATACACCATTGCTTTGACCGGTTCCCTGGCCTTGAAGGTTACAGGAGGCATGAACAGTGGCATATTCCTTGGAATACTTGCCGGTTTGGCAGCAGGTGCTCTAGTAGGAGTATTTAACTACATCCTGATTCGCTATGGCCTGATCCCACCGATGATAGCTACCTTAGCCTCCAGTTTTATTGTGCGGACCTTCACCATTGTTTTCTTCAGGGGCATGTTGATCAAGCCACCCCCAGGATTGGCCAGTTTTGTAAACATCAAGGTGCTGCAGGTTCCCCTGCTGTTTATTCTTATGGTGCTGTTCTCGATACTAATCCATTTTGTCTTGCATAAGACTTCGTATGGACGGGGTATCCAGGCCATTGGGCAGAATACAAAGGCTGCATACCTTTCCGGTGTAAAGGTAAACAGGTATAAGCTGATAACCTTCACCCTCAGTGGCTTGTTTGCCGGAATGGCAGGAATACTCTTGGCTTCCTACACAGGAGGGGCAACCCTTGGTATGGGTAGTGATTATCAGTCAAACTCGATTGCTGTAGTGGTAATCGGCGGAACCAGCATTGCCGGAGGGGACTCGAACGTCCAGGGTATCATAGGTGCTTCAGTCCTGCTCTATCTTATCACCAACTTCTTGAATATCAGCGGATACGGGGCAAGCATCCGTTCCATCGTTACGGGTGTGGTAATTGTTGGGATCATCCTAGCAACCGGAAAAGGAAAGGGGAGGCGGTAACATGAGTACATATTATGATTTGAGCCATGGGTTTGATGAAAATTCTTATCACCCGTTTGGATTCCCTCATTTTGTCAATCACCAGCATTTTGTCAGCCATGGGTGCAGACACGCCATTGCGACCTTCAGTCTGCACACGGCAACCCATATTGATGCCCCTTGGCATATGATGGAGAAGGGCAGGCGGCTTGATGCGATGCCTGTGCAGTCCTTGATAGGTCCAGCAGTTGTCCTTGATATCTCAGAGTATTATGGGATTGAAAGTGAACCCTCACAACATATTTCTGCTGAGCATATACAGAAGTGTTTGCAGGATGCCTCACTTTCCCTCGAGCCTGGTGATGCCCTGATCCTCTATACAGGAAGGGCCAACCAGTTCCTAACGGATACATCCACCTATTATCGTGACTACAGCACACTAGGCTATGATGCTTGTGAATGGCTGGCATCTAAAAAGGTGCGTTTGATCGGGTTGGATGCCCCCGACATGGATTTGCCATCAGAATATCTCAATGTCCCCTTTGCTCCGAAAAATCATAGGTACCTGCTCTCCCGGGACATCTATATCATCGAGAACGTTGGGGGCCAAGTCGTTGAGGTTCTGAACCAAAAGCTTGAGTTGATACCAGCTCCTTTGAAAGTACAGGGTGAGTATGCTTCTGGAGCTCCTGTTCGCCTGTTGGCACGGCTATAGCTCTTGCTTAGACAGCCGTGAATTGTTCCGTGATAGAATAAGGAATGCATCCATATATCCAAGGAGGAAATGAAGATGTTTAAACGCTACTCGTATAACTTATCTCTTTCCAGTCCTGTCTGGCCAGGAAATCCGCCTGCAGCAATTGTTGAGCAATACGAATCCATTGAGAAAGGGGATAATGCCAATACGTTCAAGGTAAATATTTTCACCCATTCAGGGACCCATATTGATGTTCCTTTGCACTTCAATCGCAATGGGAAAAGTGCAATCGACCTAGGCGTCGAGCAGTTCGTTTTCCACAGGCCCTTGGTTGTGAATATCCCCAAAAAGGAACAAGAGAAGATTACCCCCGAGGATCTCAAGGCCCACCACAAGGCTATAAGGGATTGCGACCTGTTGTGCTTTAGGACTGGATGGGCGGCAATGCGTTCAGACCAGCCTGACCATTATGCGACATATGGTCCATATGTTTCGACTGAAGCAGTTGAGTATCTGCTCGCAGAATTCCCCTCATTGCGTGCAATTGGCGTGGATTTCTTGTCCTTGGGTTCTCCCTTGCACCCTACTCAAGCAGTCCAGGCACACAAGGTTGCTACAGGAAATGATGAGGCTGATGGCCGGTTTATCCTGATACTAGAGGATATGATCGTGGATGATGAGCTGAATAAGGCCAAAAGGGTCTACGCTTGGCCTCTGTTCATTGAGGGTACTGATGCCGGTCCTATTACCATCGTAGCAGAGTTTTAGGAAGATGATGATATGCCCTTATGGCTGAGATCTGACCGGAACCAAATAATGCATATGATTGCCTGCATGAAAGAGAGGTAACCCTCCAGGTGGTGCATTATTTTCCCCTTACTACATGCACGCAGTGATGAGCACAGTTAAAAGAGCCTTGTAATAGCCCTTAATTTGAATTCTTATGATTTCGCCATGTGTACTCCTGTAATCATTTTTTCAGGGGTCACATCATTGCAGAGCAAGGGAAATCCCTATCTGGGCTTGCACTGTTATCCCTTCCACGTCGATGTTAGCCTTGTCTGTATTATCCCCCCTGGATATCTTCCTTTGGGTGTAAAGGGGTAAGGAGGAGGCGATTCCTCCTACTATGGAGAATGTTTCTGATAGAGGCAGGAGTATGTTGGCGGTGCAAAGCAAACTTATAGCGTTCAGTGTGGCCCGAATCTCAGCATTGCCACTACCTACTGCCTTATGCATCCGCTCAGCCAAGATTCCCGCCCCAAGCTCCATGGAGAGGTTCCCAAAGAGATGGGTGTGGTAGTGACCGGACAGGCCCCCTCTCCATGCCAAGGGATACTCTGAGAGATCGACTTCTAATGTGGTGCTGGAGATTGAATGTATTTCACTTGCTCCCACTTGCAACCCAAAACCAAAAGGGGATTTTTTCACAGGATAGATCGTCCCTACAATATTTACCCCTCGGAAGGCCACACTGGTTTCACCTTCCAACTGCACCCCCCATACAGCAAGGGCTGGGTTGTTTCTGCTTGTTGAGGTGAAAGTTTGGACACCGATCCAGCTCTGGGCTGCAGAGATGGAATAAGCGACAAAGAGAAAGACAAGGCTAAGGAGGCAGACTTTTTTCATAAGGTTCCTCGTTTGTATGATTGATACAAACTAGTAGAAGAGGAACACCCTGTTTTACTTCACGAGGGAACGCAACTGCGTATGCCTGGTGTATTCTTTTCATCTGTGGATGTGATGAAGTATATCTCTCTTGTTTTTTGTCCATAGAAAGGGGCGTTGTCGGTTGAACGGTTGATTCTTGATTCCTTTAGAGGTTGAAGCCAACCCCTACCTGGCCTTGAAGTGCATACCCTGATGTCTTGAAGTCCTTGTCGTAGGCAAGGTTTCCGCTTGTTACTTTCCCATTGGTATGGAGGTTGCTTACTGCTGTAATACCCCCAACAAGGGAAAGGTTGTCTGAAAGTGCTACCAAAAGGTTTGCTGATGTGATCAGGCCAAGGGAGTCTAGCGTGAAGATCACTTCAGAGCCTGAGCTATTTGCTGCTTTTGTCATCCGTTCAGATAGCAGACCTATCCCAAACTCCAAGGCAACACTGTCTGCTGCTCCCAAACGATAGAGTCCAGAGATTCCTCCGTTCCAAGTCAAAGGATAGTCTGAGACATCCTCCTCCGATGACCCGTTTGTTGCCTTGACCATCTTTGCTGTCCCTATTTGCAAACCTAAGCCAAAGGCCGAGTCCCCAG
>CAYMRN010000023.1:0-11097 GCA_964392855.1 uncultured Sphaerochaeta sp. | reverse complement strand
TCTCGATGGCGTGCTTGGGAACGATAGCAAACGAATAGTGGGTAAGGGCATCGAGGGTGTATGGAAGAGGCCCGAGGAGGTCCATCTGGAAGGTCCTCTCATCAAGGGCGCGGATTCCAACAGCTTCTGGGCCAGCGGTACCGTCGTTGAACTCCTGAGCTCCTTTGAGGAACATGCTTGGGAACCAAGCATAGGGTCCTGCAGTTGCTGGATCAAGAATTCTCAACCATGAGTACACGACATCGTCAGCGGTGATGGGCTTGCCATCGGACCAAACAGCGTCCTTGCGGAGCTTGAAGGTGTACTGGGTCATATCATCGCTGATCTCCCAGCTTTCGGCAACGCCTGGGATGGCTAGAGCCGTTTTGGGGTCAATCGCTACCAGACCCTCAAAGATGGTCTCGTAGATTCTGTGCTCGGGCACGCCCTGGATGAGAGCTGGATCCAAAGATTCTGGCTCTGCACCGTTAGAGATGCGGAACACAAGTTCGTCCTTGGCAACCGGTGCAGGCGCTGGTGCCGGTGCTGGTTTGACAGCGGCAGGAGCGGGGGCAGCGGGTGCTGCAGGTTTGGCAGCTGGAGCTGCAGGGGCAGCAGTTGCAGCAGGCTTAGGTGCTTCTTTCTTTCCGCAAGAAATGAAAACAGCACTGACAAGCACTACGCAAAGCATAATAGCCAGAAATTTCTTCATAGACATATCTCCTTGTAAATTCTAAGCGTAAACATTCAACTTAGGATAATCTACATTAAACCATGAATCAAGAGAAAAGGCAAATGTGTTGTTCCTGCAAACTAGCAGTAAAAGCATAAAACAGGGGGTATTTCACCGTTTAGGAATATTCATTCAGCAAATATACCGATGCATTGATGACCTCCCACCCCTTTTGGGGTATATTTGAACCAAAGGCTTGGAGGCAACAGATGGTGCGACACAGTGCAAAAAAGATCAGGGACGGCATTTCCTACTCGGTTAGCTTCACCTTTAGCGCAGCCTGTTGGGCGTTGACCCTCTTTTTGTTCTGGGGATTGGCCCTAAACGTAGGCGAAGGTGTCCCCCTGATCTCCATGTGGCATCTCTGCCTGCTCTTGCTTTTCTCCCTGCTAGGGGCGATATTCCGCGATAGTTGGGTCTTTGACACCCAGAACCGTCAGGTGCGTTCTTTTTATGGGTTCGGCCCATTTGGCAAGCGTGAGGTCATCCCTTTCAGTGAGGTTTCACATCTCGCACTGGAGCACTTTGTCCGGGGCTCACTCGACAAGGATGCAAAGCCCACAAAAAGAAGGTTCAAGGCAATGATGGTCTTCTCTCTCTACCTGAAGGATGAGAGCTCACGTGATATTGAGATCATCGCTGAAAAGAGTTCCGGCGGAAGGACCGAGTCGGCGATCCAGGCAATCGCAGCAGTCAGTGGCTTGCCCCTGTCGATAGATCGTCCCCGGGATATGGATTTGGATGTTGGTCTGAGGGATCCCGATTGACAGTTCAGCTCGTTTATGGGCTTTACAAGAAAAAAGGACAATCATCACCGATGAATGTCCTTTTTTCCTAGTATGCTGCAGGTTTCCCTATTTTTTCCCGGTTGTTGCTTCAGTCTTCTGCTTGGCAGCATCAACAAGGGCATCCTCCATACTGATCGCACTCACATCTTCGGGGCTATAGAGCCAGCATGCGACTTCATGGTTGGCTGTTATACCAAACATCGGAGGGATGTGGCACGAGCACCAGGGCATCTTCTTCGGGCAGCGGTCATAGAAGTAACAGCCTTCTCGCTCCTTGTCCGGTGAAGGCACATCCCCTGTAAGGATGATTCTCTTGCGCTCACGCTCCACCTTGGGGTCGGGGATCGGGGCTGCTGAGAGCAGGGCTACCGTGTAGGGGTGCTTGGGAGAGTCATAGAGCTGGGCCGATTCGGATACCTCAACAATCTTTCCCAGGTACATCACTGCAATCCTGGTGCTGATGTGCTGAATGACAGCTAAGTCATGGGCGATGAAAAGGTAGGTGAGGCCGAATTCTTTCTGCAGATCACCGAGCAGATTCAGAATCTGTGCCTGGATTGAGACGTCCAGAGCTGATACAGGCTCATCGGCAAGGATGATCTTGGGATTGAGGGCCAGGGCTCTGGCAATGCCGATCCTCTGGCGCTGGCCGCCACTGAACTCGTGGGGGTACCTGTTCTTGAAAGCCTTGTTAAGCCCTACACGCTCCATAAGGTCCTCAACCCTGACCTCCATCTCGTGGCTCGTCATGGGCTCTGGCAACAGTTTGCGGTTGTTGTAGATGACCATGGGCTCAGCGATGATGGACCGCACAGTCATGCGCGGGTCAAGGGAAGCATAGGGGTCTTGGAATATCAGCTGCATGTCCTGTCTGGCCCTGAGCATGGTCCTCTTATCAGCATTCACCATGTCGATGCCGTTGAATATCACACTGCCGCTGGTAGGCTTGTGCAGCTGGGAAATAGAGCGTACTGTTGTGGATTTTCCACAGCCGGACTCTCCTACGATGCCCAGAGTCTCTCCAGGGTAGATATCAAAGGATATCCCATCGACAGCGCGGATGGCCCCTACCTGTCTGTTGAGGATGTTTCCGGTCGTTATGGGGAAGTGTTGCTTGAGATCCCTTACTTCCAGAAGGGGTTTTTTAGTTGTTCCCATTATGCCTTCTCCTCTCGTATTGCATCCTGCAATGCCTTTGTCTTGGTCTCTTCATCGAGATAGAGCCAACAGGCTACCTCATGATGATTCCCCAGATCCTTTTTTGGAGGATAGGCATGTCTGCACACCTCCATAGCCTTGTGGCACCTTGGGTGGAAGGGGCAGCAGGGTGGAAGGTCGATGACGTTTGGTGGTTGGCCCTCAATGGAGAACAGTCTCCTGTCCTTGTTCTTGGTATCCATCCTGGGGACACTTCTGATGAGCCCTTCCGTGTATGGGTGGGCAGGGTTCGTATAGAGTTCCTCAGTCAGTGCCGTTTCAACGATACGTCCCGCATACATGACACACACCTTGTCACACATGCCAGCCACGACTCCCAAGTCGTGGGTCACCAAGATGACAGCGGTGCCCATCTTGCTGTTTATTTTTTTGATAAGCTCCAGGATCTGGGCCTGGATGGTCACATCCAGTGCTGTGGTGGGCTCATCGGCCAGCAACACCTGGGCGTTGCATGAGAGTGCCTGCGCTATCATGACGCGCTGGCGCATACCGCCTGAGAACTGGTGAGGATAGCTGTAAATTCTCTTTTCAGGAGAGGGTATTCCTACTAGCTTGAGCATCTCTATCGAGCGTTCAAGTGCCTCTTTCCTATCCATATCCGAGTTATGCAACCTGATGGTCTCAATCATCTGGGTGGATATCTTCAAAAAAGGGTTGAGGCTGGTCATGGGGTCCTGGAAGATCATGGAGATCTTGTCTCCACGGATATCCCGCATCTCAGATTCACTGAGCTTGAGGATGTCGATCCCTTCAAACAGGATCTCTCCACCTACTATCCTGCCGGGAGGGGAGGGTATGAGGCGCATGATGGAGAGGTTGGTGACACTTTTTCCACTGCCTGACTCCCCTACAATTCCCAAGGTCTCCCCTTCGTGCACGGTAAATGATACTCCGTCGACAGCTTTTACGATGCCGGCGTCAGTCTTGAAATATGTTTGCAAGTCCTTGACTTCGAGGACTGCTTTTGCATTGGGTTTGCTACTCATTCTTCGTCCTCCTATAGTTGGTTCTTGCTTTGTGGATCGAAAGCATCTCTGAGCCCATCACCGAAAAAGTTCATGGCAAAGAGGAATATTGTCATCGCTATCGCCGGGAATATCAGCTTCCATGGATAGAGGGTCATGCCGTTTACCGCATCCCCTACCAAAGATCCCCATGAGGCATAGGGAGCCTGGACACCCAGGCCAAGGAAGGAGAGGAAGGACTCCTGCATGATAAAGGCCGGGACCCTCAGCGACGAGTAGACAATGATGACCGAAAGGGAGTTGGGAACCATGTGACGGAAGATGATCCTGCCTGTTGATGCTCCCATACTTCGGGCAGCCTCTACAAACTCACTATTTTTCAGGCTCATGATCTGCCCTCGCACCATACGTGCAATGGTAAGCCAGCTCACCATCGCTAGGGCGACAAAGAGGTTCATGATGTTCCTACCGAAAATTGCCATAAAGATAATTACCAGCAGCATATAAGGCAGGCCGTACATGATGTCTACCAGGCGCATAAGGAAGAAGTCTACCTTTCCTCCCATGTAGCCGGCAAGAGCGCCCACCACGATACCGATCAGCACACTGGTAAGCGTTCCTATCAGGCCAATCATGATGGATATCTGTCCGCCATAGATGATTCTGCTCAGCATATCCCTTCCGCTGTAGTCTGTTCCCAAGAGGTATTTGCGACCATGTTTCTTGGTAGCTGCAATATCAGCAGAGAGGTTCTCGCTGATGACGACCTTCTTGTCGATGGGGAAATTTACGGTTCCATCCTTGATATCCTGCTTGAGGGTTCTCTCAGAGCTTCTGGTTATGGTGGTTTTGATCTTACCCAAAAGGTTGGTCTTGCCGGTGGCTGCAAAGGCCTTCGGGCCAAGGCTGGTCATCTCCATCTCCAGAGAAGCCTGGTACTCCTCTTCGCTCAGCCCCGGGCTGCTACTCTTGATGGTGTTCATTATCTGGGCACGCATCTCCTGGAGTATCTGTGCTTCCACCTTGGGGATATCCACACCGGTTATGGCTGCATAGACAGGGAGTATCTCTTCATAGGACATCTTTGCCAGATTTTGGGTTTTTCCTGTCTCTGTATCCTTCCAATAGATTTTTTCCACTGAGATGAGGAAATCAGAATCGATGCTTTTTTGTAGTCGCTCAATGGTGCGGACATCCGCATCACTGAAGGAGAAGGTCCCTGCTGCCTTTTGCCTTTCACCCTCGGCAAAACAGAAGTTCCAGACTTTATTGGTCTCGTTGTCCTTGATCCACTGCTTGATCTGCTCTGACTGTGCCTCTGTGACGACAAGGCTTCCGCTTCTCCATGCCTTAAAGTAGAGGTCTTCCAGCTTGGTCTCCATCATCAGGTCCCCTGCTGTCTTGTTCCACGTTGGCCTGAGATGCTGGTGATCGAGGATGATCTCGTCATAGGGGTAGATGGGAAGGAACATGGCAAAGGCGGCAAGCAGGGAGTAGATGATCACTACGATCATCCCCGCCACAGCCATCTTATTCTTCTTCAGCCGTCGCCAGGCATCTTTGGTAAGGCTGTTTCCAGCAATTACCTGGTTGAATTCGTTGAGGGGTGCCTCTTTTTTCTTTCTAATAGCTATCATGAGGTCACTCCTATTTGTACGTTATGCGGGGGTCAAGTTGGGCGTATACGATATCGACAAGAAAATTCATAAACACGAGAATGAGCGAATATACAATTACAACGCCAACTATGAGGGTATAGTCCCGGTTAAAGGAACTCTGTATGAAAAACTTACCAAGGCCAGGGACACGGAATATCTGTTCCACTACGATAGATCCTGTAATGATTCCTGCAAATGCAGGTCCCAAGTAGCTGACTATCGGCAGCATGGCACCTTTCATGGCATGCTTGAAGATGATAGTGGAGTTTTTCATCCCCTTGGCCTTGGCTGTCCGGATATAGTCGCTGCGCAGTGTCTCCAGCATGGAGGATCGGGTCAGACGGGCTATATTCGCAAAATACGCAAAGGAGAGCGATACCGCCGGTAGGATAATCGTGAGATACCCCTCACCGGTGGTGTACCACCCGCTGGTGGGAAGCCATTTGAGCTTCATGGCAAATATCAGCTGCAGTACCGGTGCAATGACAAAGAGCGGCACCGATATCCCTATCACCGCCACGCCCATACTAAGGTAGTCTGCCCAGGTATTCTGTCTCACCGCTGCAACGATACCTGAAGATATTCCGAACAACAGGGCAAGGCCCATTGCACAGAGGCCAAGGACAATAGATTTTGGCAGGCTATTGGCGATGTAGTAGTTGACATCATAGTCCTTGTATTTGAAGGAGGGACCAAGGTCGCCACGCATAATGTCAAACATGTACCTTCCGTACTGTTTGATAAGCGGTTCATTCATGTGGTACTTCGCTTCAATATTGCGTTTGACCACTTCTGGGAGGTTTCGTTCACTTGCGAACGGCCCTCCTGGGGCAACACGGACAATAAAGAAGCTCAGCGTGATAATTATCAATAGGGTAGGGATTATCCCTAAAAGTCGATTTATGATATATTTAGTCATTCGCTTCCTCTTGAGAGATTGGATTGCATGGGGAATGGGCGTTAGCCATCTGCATACAGTGTTTCTGATACTATACCAACTTCTTTATTTATGCAAGAATAGCTACGCTTATGCAAAATAAGCCAACTGAAAATTATTCTAATAGTATGATATATAAGCAGTTAGAAATACAGCTGTAAGAGTTTATTTAAACACATAGGTGAATTTCGTCAATAAGCACGTATGGCTGTGGAAGTGTATTATTCTCCAAGCTTTTTGTGGTAGTGTACAAGTCCGGCCCTATGCCGTAGGAGAAAGAAACAATGAAAAAACTATATCTGGAGAACCTGGGCTGCTCGAAGAATCAAGTTGATGCTGAGACCATGCTGAAGCTTCTTGCAGAAGATGAGTATATGCGTACTGACGACCCTCTAGAGGCTGACATCATGCTGGTGAATACCTGTGGATTCATAGAAAGCGCTCGCGAAGAGTCCATCGAATCCTTCTTTTCGCTCCATCAGGCCAACCCCGAGGCCAAGATCCTGCTTACTGGGTGTATGGCCGAACGCTATGCACAGGAGCTCGCTGGCGAACTTGGGGAAGCCTCAGCCATATTCGGCAACCGTGACCTTGGAAAGATCCGTGAGGTTGTCAGCCGGGTGGCCAACGGGGAGCGGGTGGTAGCGACCTACCCCTATCCACCGGTACAGAGCGAGGTGTATGAGCGCGATGAGCTGCTCAATTTTCCAGGCAGTGCCTACCTGAAGATCAGCGAAGGGTGCAACCATCGCTGTTCCTACTGTGCCATACCCCTCATCCGCGGTAACTTGCGCTCCCGCCCTATGGAGATGATCCTCAAGGATGCTGAGCATCTCATAGGTGAGGGCATCAGGGAGCTGAACCTCATAGCACAGGACCTTGCTGCCTACGGTACCGATATAGGGGACGGTTCGAGCGCCTTCATGGACCTGCTTGCCCGCCTAGTAGCCCTAAAAGGGGATTTCAAGCTTCGCTTGCTCTATATCCACCCTGATGCGTTTCCCCCTGAATTGCCCCAATTCATAGTGGAGAACCCCAAAGTGCTCCCGTATTTTGACATTCCCTTCCAGCACGCCTCGACTTCCATACTGAGAAGCATGGGCAGGAAGGGGACAAAAGAGAGCTATCTGGCCCTAATCGAATCCATTCGGTCCCAGGTCCCTGGGGCTGTGGTTCGTTCAACCATACTTTTAGGGTATCCTGGTGAGGATGAGGATGCTTTTTCCGAGTTGTTGGATTTTATTGAAAAAGCCCAACTCGACTGGATGGGCTCCTTCCTCTATAGTAGGGAAGAAGGGACCAAAGCCTTTAGTCTCAGGGGCGAACGCGAGCATGCCAAGGCGCATAAGGCTGCTGCGCTTTTTCAAAAAAAGCTTGAAAGGCTGCAGCAGGGCATCACAGAGAGCCGTCTGGAGCAGTTTGTGGGCAAGGAGTATGATGTTTTGATAGAAGAGAAGATAGAACAGGAGGACCTGGCGATTGGAAGAATCTACTCCCAGGCACCGGAGGTCGATGGCCTTACGGTAGTGCTGGGGCGTGACCTCATCCCGGGCTCAGTAGTGAAATGTGGAATCCGTGCAGTGAAGGGCATTGACCTTGAAGCTGTCCTTGTGGAGCGCGCCGATGGCTGATATTGATACCTTGCTCTCCCAGTTGAATGAAGACCAGGCCGAGGCAGTGCTGGAAAACAGCGCTCCCCTGCTCGTACTTGCCGGTGCTGGCTCGGGAAAAACCCGAGTCATCACCACCAAGATCGCCTATTGCATAGAGAAGCTGGGCATCCCCGCCTATAAGATTCTTGCAGTCACCTTTACAAACCGGGCCGCTTCAGAGATGCGTGACCGGGTAACCGAGATGCTTGATGATGAGCAGGTCGCAAAGGATGTCACGATACGTACGTTTCACTCCTTCGGTGCATGGTTTTTGCGCCGGTTCGGCTCGGAGATAGGGCTTTCCTCCAACTTCACCATCTATGACGATGATGATTCACTCTCCCTGCTCGCTTCCTGCTATCCCAATTACAAGAAACGGGAACTCGACCCCGTCATGCGTAAGATATCCTACGCCAAGGACCGGGGCCTCACGTCCAGGGACGACCTCACGAGCCTGAAGGCGGAAGCATCCTTTGCCCGTATGTTCGAAGCGTATGAGCAGAAGATGCGCAGGGTAGGCAATGTGGATTTTGCCGATCTCATCGGGCGGAGCATCGAGCTGCTCGATGCGAACAGCGATGTCCAGGCCTGGATACACAACCGGTTCCAAGTAATTCTGGTAGATGAGTACCAGGACTCCAACGTAGCGCAGTTTGAACTGCTCACTCGCCTGGTCGGCCCTTCCTGCTTTATCTGCGTCGTCGGCGATGATGACCAGAGCATCTACCGTTTCCGAGGTGCAGAGGTGCAGAACATCCTCTCCTTTCCTGATGTTTTTCCAGGGGCGAGGACCGTCAAGCTCGAACAGAACTACCGCTCTACGCAGAGCATCCTGGATATTGCCAATAGCGTCATCAAGAACAACAGGGGCCGACATGCAAAAAGGCTGTGGACCGCCAATACCAAGGGTTCAAAGCCGAACCTGGTGTATGTGCAGGACGAGATTGATGAGGCCCAGCGTGTGGGCAGGATCCTGCAGCAGGATAAGAACTATGACAGGAGCGCGGTCCTCTACCGCACCAATGCCCAGTCTGTGGCCTTTGAGACCACCTTCAAACGGCTGCGCATACCCTATAAGGTAGTGGGAGCCTTGCAGTTCTATGATCGTGAGGAGGTAAAGGATGCCCTTGCTCTCCTGTTCCTGCTGACCAACAGCAAGGATGAGGTGAACTTCAAGCGCATGATCAACAAGCCTACGAGAGGTATCGGCGCCAGTAGTCTTGAGACCATCCTTTCCTACTCGTCTCAAGCTGATGGAGATGTCTTTGGTATGCTGGAGATGGCCGTCCGTTCGGGCTCCCTCTCGACAAAGGCCAGAGCCGGTGCAACAGCCTTTTTGGAGCTGTACAAGCATGCCAACCGCATGCTGGACAGCGAGGAGTTGGTCGACTGTGTCAACTTCATGATCAGGGAGTCCGGTCTGTTTGCGCTCTACCAGAAGATCGACAACCAGAACAGTACCGGCAAAGTCGACAACCTGGAGGCCCTTGTCAACGCCCTAGCCTCATATGACTCCTCCCGCGACGGGCTGATTCTCTTTCTTGAACAGCTCTGCCTTGATCCCACAACCTTGGGAAGGGAAGACCCCAGGGACAAGAAGGGGGTGACCCTCATCACCATGCACAACACCAAGGGCCTTGAGTTTGACAGGGTGTTTGTCGCAGGCCTTGAGGAGGAGATTTTCCCCGGCCGCGCTAGCGAGAGTGACGACGATATTGAGGAGGAGCGTAGAATCTTCTACGTTGCAGTGACACGGGCAAGGAAGCAGCTCTATCTCATGTGTGCCAAGACAAGGAAAATCTGGGGAAAGACCAGCTTCCAGCATCCCAGCCGTTTTATTGATGAGATACCTGCATCCCTAGTTGCGGTCAATGGGATACGCCCAGGCACCCTTGATGCCCTTACTGAAGGCGGGCCCTACCGTGGGTTTGGCAGCCTTGGCGAAAAACGCGCTAAATCCCATGGTACGAGTGAAAACATGAACAGCTCAGGCTGGGGGGGATCGGGCGGGGCTCTCATCCAGAAAGGTTTTGGCGCCAAGGCCAAGACCTTCACCATGAAGGAGCGCCATGTCCAGGAGGAAGGGGTAAGCCTCTTTCCCCTAGGGCAGAAGGTCTACAGTGATACATATGGCGAAGGCGAAGTGGTGAACCTGAAGCAAAGTGGTGACCGCGAAGTCATCGATGTCCGTTTTGTAGGGGGGAACAAGGCCACTTTCATCAGCAAATTTGCCCAACTTGAGAAGATTGGGGGGGATTGATATGCTTGAAGGGGTGAAAGATACTAGACATGTTGAGGGTGAACGCTATACAATGCCTATCGTTGTCCGTGCTCGTGCATTCTACTTGTATGACCGATATGGGCATCGATATATTGATTTTTTCCAAAACCATGGCAGAGCCATCCTAGGTCATCGACCCGAATTGTTGCAACGCTCCTTAAAAAGCACTGCCGATCGGGGCCTGATCAGCGAATACCCTTCGGTATTTGAGGGACGGCTCGAAAAGCTACTGGCTAGACTGTTTCCAGACTATGCAGGGTTTCGGCTGTATGCCGAGAGCCAAGTAGTCAGACAGGTGGCTATGAAGGTTTCGTCCGATGCAATCTACGATCCTGCATGTTCACCTCCGACAGATCATCATCCAGTCTCCTTTTGGCGTCCGTACCTAGAGGTTGGCGGGGCAGATTCCGAGTTGCTCTTCCCAATCCTACCTTTCCCAGGGAGTTTCTTACCTCAGGTCGTATGCATTAAGGACAAAGAACTGGCAGATGAGCTTCCGCCTTCAGACCCTGTTTCACCGCTGTTGCTTGATTTGCTCATCAAGAGTGCAGCGACATTGATTCGGAGCCTTGAGTCGGAAGAAGCAGTAGCCAAGCGCAAGATCAATCCTCTGGCAGGGTTGTTTGAGACGCGGGGTCCGTACGGAATTACGCACCTCTCCTCTTCGCGCTACAGGGAGTTCGCCCAAAAGGCCTTAGGCCTCAAGGTTGTCCTCCCTC
Organism: uncultured Sphaerochaeta sp.; assembly: GCA_964392855.1. GTDB lineage: Bacteria > Spirochaetota > Spirochaetia > Sphaerochaetales > Sphaerochaetaceae > Sphaerochaeta. The sequence goes on along the minus strand of CAYMRN010000023.1, from coordinate 167 downwards.
CTTCAGCGGATATCCCGTTCATCATCCCCGGGGAGTACTCCAAAGGTGATGTCGCCTTATTCCTGAAGCTGGCAGAGCAGTATGCACTATGAAATGGGTAGACAGATGGCGGTATGGTATGCTCCATCGGCTACTGGTCGGGCGTTGCTTGACAGGAGTCCTTGTGT